>CAIYCZ010000056.1 GCA_903924805.1 uncultured delta proteobacterium
ATGTCTTCGCGTTCGGGCAGCGAAATCCACTCTCCCCATTTATGAATCCAGCGCGCCGGGGTGACGCCTTCCTGAAGCAAAGCTTCACTGTTACCCCTGACCGCTTCTACTACGATTTCATCCATGCCGGTCAGCGGATTTCTGCTGAACGACACCCCGGAAAAAACCGCAGGCACCATTTCCTGGATGATCGCAGCCATTTTCAGGCTGTCCTGAGCGATGCCAGTTTTTTTCATATAAGAGGCTACACCGGAAGCATTGATTGATTCCCATATGGTCTCGATGGCTTTCAGTATATTCTCAATACCGTGGACATTAAGGATGCTTTTAAACTGGCCGGCAAAAGAACAATCCTGACTGTCCTCGATATTTGCCGAAGAGCGAATCGCGTAGATGAGGCTCCCGTCAATTTTTTCCGTCAGTTCTGCCGTAACGGCTGCTGCTGTTTCTTCTCTATTTTTCAGGTAGTGCACAAACGCATCCCAGGTGCAGACGTGGGTTGCCGGCACCTGGTAACCTCTTTTAAACAGGAACCGCAGCAATTGCGCCTTATTCCCGATGTTGTGAGGACGCCGGGCGTCCCGGAGATTAATGATGTATTGAGCCCGCATCTTTTATGCCTGACCGCTGCTGAAAAATATTGTAATAGGTGAAATCATCTTTTCGCGCATAGTTATTAAGATAAAACAGGAGACTGGTCAATATGCCAAAGGCGGTAAACAGCACATCGCGCTCAACGATAAAAATGGCACAGGGAATACAGAGCAGCTGAATTTTTTTGACAAGAATATTTCCCCGTGCACAGAGGGAGAGGGTTAACCAGGTAGCAAGCAGGATGAGAAAAGAGTAGGGTGAAAGTACCAGAATGCTCCAGAGCGCAACGGTGCTGCCCTTGCCGCCTCTGCCTTTTAAAAAAACGGAAAAGCTCGTGCCAACAAGGGAGCAGAAGACAAGCAGCAGCGCAACAAACAGAGTGCCGGCAAAAAATGTTTTTGCTATATAGATAGGGACAAGAGCCTTTGAAATTTCTCCGGTGATGGTGATAAGTACCGCTCCGACCCCCCCCACTTTATAGGCATTTGTTACACCGACATTACCGGTGCCCTCTTCGGTCAGTTTTTTATGCTTGAGGAGATAGGTGGCGATGTAGGCATACGGTATTGCACCATAAACATAGGAAAAAACCGCACAGATGACGATTCCCATGGTTTGCATTCAATGGATACTCTTGAATAAACAACCGCTATCGTCTGTTGGCAATTGAGAGAAACGCCTTGAAATGAGGTAAGGAGCCCCCCCACTATTTTCTTATCCTCACTGCTTGCTGGTGTGCTTACGAGGGCATTCAGTATCATTTTTTGTGTTTAAAAAAGTGTAACATACACACATTTAAATTGCAAAAAAATTTTTGGATGATATGACCCCGGAAGGGGTGAGTGATTTTCCATATTGTGTGTGACCAGTGCAGCTGTTATAATTACCTACTACGGGTATAAACCGGGGTATACTAATGGAACATTTCATTCAGACCTACGGGTATCTGGCATTATTGATCGGTGCTCTTGCTGAGGGAGAAACAATACTCATACTGGCCGGCTTTGCAGCGCACCGGGGATATTTGGCATTGCCTCTGGTAATTATTATTGGCGCCGCAGCAACTACGCTGTGCGATCAATTCCTGTATTTTATGGGGAAATTCTATGGTCAGGCCTTTTTAGAAAAACGGCCACACCTGAAAGCTCGAACTGACAGTTTCCGCATGCGTTTACAAGAGTATCAAAATCTGTTAATTGTGGGCTTTAGATTCATGTATGGCATGCGCATCGTGGCGCCGTTTGTCATCGGCATGAGCGGAATAGGGATTCAGCGATTTGCCGTCCTCAATATCTTCAGCGCACTGCTGTGGACGTCCCTGTTTGGCTCAGGGGGATACTTTTTTGGGACTGCCCTTGAGCTGGTAATCGGCGATATCAGGCAGTACGAATTTACCCTTATGGGTGGAATTGTGCTACTGGGCGTACTGGCGTGGGCGTTTCATTTTTACCGGACCGGGCGCTTAAAGAGAACGTAAGTCATGAAGTGAATAGTATTCAGGAAAAACTGTCACGGTTGAGTATGGAGCAAAAGGTATTTCAGGAAGCAACCGGTAATTCATCAGCACGGCAGTCTGTTCAACAGGCAGTTAAGCAGATAGCCGGCTATCTGCTTGCGCTTGCCTGCCTGATCTGGGTTTTTCACGATATCCAGTTACACCGTGTATGGGTGAACATATCGTCCATGAACTGGCTGCTGGTAGCAGGGGCTGTCGGCTGTGATATCGTGAGCTATGTATGCCAGGGCCTGCGCTGGCATCTGCTGTTGCACAGGACCGGCCCGACTACCACCATGCGGGCAGTACATGCTATTTATGCGGGGCTGTTTACCAATGAAATTCTTCCTATGCGTGTTGGTGAGCTGGTTCGCACCTATCTGATTTCACGGTGGCTCTCGGTACCATTTATTTCCATAATTCCTTCCGTGGCGGTGGAACGGCTCTTTGATGGTATCTGGCTGGGGATAGGGTTTGTCATAACCGCTGCTTTTATACAGGTACCGGAAAATATCACGGATGCTGCGCAAACGGTCGGGGTCGGGGCGCTTGTGCTGATAGGTTTATTTCTGTACCTCATAGTGGTGAGGAGGAAGACAAACGATGCGGTTATAAAACAAAACCATGACCGGGGATGGCAGCCGCTCAGACTGCTGAAATCATTTTTTGTTCATATTGCTGACGAGATCCAGGTGCTCGGCACTTCGCGTTATTTTTATTTTTCCTTTCTGGTCTCTTCCCTTATGCTGATTCTGCAGATTCTTGCCTTCTGCCTGATCATGTGGGCATACGGATTACAGCTGTCCGTGTGGGCCGGGGCTGCGGTTCTTCTGTTCCTGCGGCTTGGTACCGTCCTTCCTAACGCACCGTCCAATGTCGGCACCTATCAGTTTTTATGTGTGGTAGGGCTTACCTTTTTCGGGATTGAAAAGACGGTTGCAACGGGTTTTTCGGTAGCGGCGTTCATAATTCTGACCGTGCCACTCTGGGCATTAGGATTTATTGCCATAAGCCGCAGCGGTATGACGTTGCAGCAAATCCGAACCGACATCAGGGTGATGATGAAAAAGTACTAGCAGGCTGTTGAAAAACACCCATCTGCTGCGTTGCGCTCATCCCTCGTCATTGCGGCGTACCGTGAAGTACGCCTCATTCCTCGTGATTTCACGCGCCTTGCATCTGAATGTTTTTGACCAGCCTCAAGAAAAACCACTTTTTCAATAACCTGATAGCTTTCCTGCCTTGAGCTTTTTATTAACTTTTTTATCGACATACGCTTACCTCCTGTTGTACTATTTAATGGGTATCTTTGCAGGAGCATGCCGGTCGAGCTTTACCTTATTTATATACGCCAGGTGTATGAATTTAGCGCAGATCAAGACATCACATATTTCCAAGCGAAAGCTGTTTCAGATAGAGCGGGCAGTGGTGCGGGAAATGACAAACCTGTGGTACAAACAGGAGTGCTATTTCGAGGGGAATTTTGCGGAAAATGTGGATATTGATTTCACGGGAAGGCGCATCAAGATTACCTTTACCCTCATTAAAGGAATGCGGCATGGTTCACCGGAGGCCACGGTAAATGAGCTGATGAAAAGCCTGATTCTCACCATGGCAACCGACCCGCATACCGGTATCCTCCTGGAAAATTATGAATACATCATAGGAAATATTCTTGATGTTTTTGTATACCGGATCAAGGAGATCGGTGGGAGAAAGTTTCTCCTCCACCGCCTCCAGACCCTTGATCTCGGTTTCAGAGTAAGCTTTGGTCTGGGAGAAGCCTACTACCCCGTCAACAACGCCCGCCACTTTTTAAACGAGGTCCTCATCGGCACCAGCACATCATCTCCGGAGGAAACGGTGGAGACGCTGCGGGAAGCTGTGCGGGAAACGGGGATGCTGGGGCTGAAGGAGCAGGGGGTCACCTTCCATATCATCATGGAAAAAGAGAATGAGGCAAGTTTTATCAGCCTTCCGCTGGGAGCGGAACAGACTAATTATGTATCACTCATAAGCGAACACACCATGCGCTGCAATATCATCGGCTCCCTCAGCGGAGATAGCAGCCAGCAGCCCGGCATTCTCAAGATTGATGCACCCACCCACCCCCTTCAGTTTATCCGCCACAAAGGGTTCTCCCTGACGCTGGATGAGAAAGCCCTGATGGAGAAACTGGGAGCACCCAGAGATTTAAGCAAAAAAGACTTCAGCAGAGATGAGCTGTTATACCTTAAGCTTCTGTTTAATGAATACGTGCAGCTTGCTTATTTCCTCATGAGCAGCCGGATGATTGACCCCAGCCTGCGTCTGCTTATCATCTTCCCCAGGGTAAACCTGTTTAAAATCATGCATGAAGAAAGTGCCCGGATCCCGCCGGAGGAGCCGCAGACACTGGGTGAACTTGCCTCCTGCCACAGCATGCTGTTCCCTTTGCAGGACCTGCGCTCTCAAAACCGGGAGAAAAAATCATATCGTATTCCTGAACGGATACTGCAGGAGAGACGGGTTGCTGCAATAAAAGCACTGGCGCAGAGCACCATGGTGCACGTTCAAACGCCCCTGGTAAACGTGGAGCGGTACCTTCAGCGCTATGTGGATGGGGGGCTTGCAGACCAGAAGATACTGAAACGCATACATGCCAGACTGCATGCGATTTCCACCTATCTTAAAAAACTGCACAACCTGCAGCAGGTGGTGTTTGACGATACGGGTAAGACGCTGGAGCTTGAAGCATGTGCGAGGGGAAAGGCCGTGAATCAGAAAAAAGAGGCGCTTGAAGAAATTGCTGAGAATATTCAAATTGCAGAGGTTGAGGAGATGCGGGATGTTGTGACGACAAAGATGCTTGATTACCTCTCTTCAGTGACCGTTAAACTGGACCAGCTTGAAAAGGTCAGCTCTCCATCCATAAAGAAAGAAATTATTCAGGACCTCCAGTCGCGCACCCGGCTCGTCCTCAGCCAGTCAGGAGCTTTCTACCGGCTGGTGCTCGGCACTGATGCATAAGCCGCCTATTTGAAAATCCCAATTCCCAATCTCTAAACTCTAAACAAAACCAAAATTCAAAGCAGGCATATAAGCCATATTGTGGATTTTAGTCATTTAGAATTGTTTAGAGTTTGGTGCTTAGAATTTCGAAATTCCGGCTTATTTATGACTGCCTCGGGTCCCCTCCCGATTTGTTATCCCTGCGGAAAAAATCATACACGTCTGCGGCAGTCTTTTTACTGAGGAAGGGAAGCGCTGAGAGTTCCTGGCGTGACGCCCGCCGGATATTCTCCATGCTGCCAAAGTGAGTTAACAGCTTCTGTGCTGTTTTTGCGCCTATCCCCCGGATAGCCTGCAGCGGCGAGGTGAGGTCCCGGGTTTTTTTCAGATGCTTGTGGTAGGTTATGGCAAAACGGTGCGCCTCGTCGCGAATGCGCTGCAGCAGATGAAGTGCGGGTGAGCGCTGCGCAAGTATGAGCGGATCCTTGCGCTGCGGAATAAAAATCTTTTCCTCATCCCGGCAGTCCCCTGCAGCACCGTGTACGTTTCCTCTCGCCTTGGCCAGGGCAACAGCATCAACGCCGCTGATGCCGGTGTCCTGGAGCGCCTTGAGCAGGACACCCAGCTGGCCCTTTCCCCCATCCACCATGATAAGATCAGGAAGCGTGCCGTGTGCCCGGGCCCGGGCAAGATGCCTGGTGAGCACTTCATACATCATGGCATAGTCATCTGCCTGCTGCACGGTTCTGATGCGAAATCGCCGGTAGCCGTTTTTCCCGGGATTGCCATCTTCAAACAGCACCAGTGAGCCGACCGCCGAAGTTCCCATTATATTGGATATGTCAGCGCATTCAATACGGGACGGGAAATTTTTAAGGCCGAGTTTCTCCTGCAGCAGTCCCAGTATATCCGCGGATGATTGTTTCTCTGCTGCTTCCCTGCGAAACAGCAGCTCGGCATTTTGTGCAGCCATTTTAAGCAGTGCATGCTTTGCTCCGCGTGCGGGTGCGGAGATGATTACCCGCTCCCCTTTTGTTTCACAAAGCCATTCTTGCAGAAGGCCCCGGTCCTTCAGATGCAGGGGGAGGATAATTTCCCGCGGGATAAACTTCCCCTCCTGGTAATACTGGGAAATAAAGGAGGAAAGGATTTCTTCATCCGGGAGCTGCAGGCGGTGCAGCGAAAAACTCCGGCTTCCGCTCAAGCGTCCGCTGCGGATAAACAGGACCACAATCTCCATACCCCCTTCTTCCCGGTAAAAGGAGAACACATCACGGTCAGTGAAATCAAGGCTTACCATCGCCTGCCGTTCCAGGGTTTTTCCAAGAGCCCGGATCCGGTCGCGGGTGTGTGCTGCCTGCTCAAAGTGCCGGGACTGGGATTCCAGCTCCATTTTTTTCTGCAATGAAGACAGTATCTCCCTGCTGCGCCCCTGGAGAAACAGCTGTACCTCTTTTACCGTATTTCGGTATTCGGAAGGGTCAACCATGCAGCAGCAGGGAGCCGGGCACTGGCCAAGCTGATAGTAAATGCACGGCCGTTTTTTTTGCATGCGACGGGTATGGCATTTGCGCAGGGGGAATATCTGATTGATGAGCTTCAGCGTCTCGCGTACTGCCTGCGCTGAGGCAAACGGGCCAAAGTACTGGGACCCGTCTTTTTTCGCCTGGCGGGCGATGGTGAGGGTGGGATAGTCTTCTTTCAGAGGAAGCCGCAGATAGGGATAGTTTTTATCATCCCGGAAGGTGACATTAAACCGGGGGCGGTATTTTTTGATGAGGGTGTTTTCCAGGATGAGCGCTTCTTTTTCACTCTGCGTGACTATGGTTTCAATGTCTGTGACTTTGCCGACCAGCACCCGGGTTTTCACCGGCTGATCCGGGGAACTCTGGAAATAGGACCTGACCCTGTTTTTCAGTCTCTTTGCTTTCCCGACATACAGTACCGTCCCCGCACGGTCTTTCATAACATAAACGCCTGGCAGGGGAGGAAGCTGCGCAAGCTTTTCCGCCAGTCCGGTTGAAAGGGGGTTGTTTTGTTTTTCCATGAGCGTGTGCTTTTTGATTATATGTTTTGTAGTGCTGGCTGCATTTTACTTCCTGCAGCATGGTGTTGTCAACTTCAGGTGTGCACAATCAACAGGGCATCCGCGATACTGCTCCCGCCTGATGCACCGAAATCCCTATTTTATTGACATTTTAGCAATACGTACTATATTGGCAATTATGCGTTCCTGAACCATAATAACTTTTTTGCGGTCTGCATCATGAAGACACAAGAGGGGTACATTAAATAATACGGATAGATAGAGAGCTTCTATCGGTGAACTCGCTGATAGAAGCTCATTTTATTTTGAGGAATAAGGTTAAGGGGAATAAAATAACGGGCTTTGCCGTGAGAGTTGGTTTAATAGGATATTCCCTTTAATCACTAAAGATA
>CAIYCZ010000057.1 GCA_903924805.1 uncultured delta proteobacterium
ACCCCTTGTATACTGAAATCTACAGCTCTGATCCTGCGAGTGAATCCGGAAGGATTGAAGCAATCGTAAACGAGATTGAGGGTTCCTACCCTTTCATCCAGCCCCAGCCAGCTACTGAAGACGATATAAAAAGAGTCCACGGTACATCCCACATCCACTCAATTAAAAGAGATCCTTTTCTCTATGAAATAGCCTGTCTGGCAGCAGGCGGAGCAATAATGGCTGCTGAGATGGCAATGAAAGGCGAGCCGGCGTTCGGCCTGATACGGCCGCCAGGCCACCATGCAGGTTTTGATCACTACTGGGGGTTCTGTTTTTTTAATAACATTGCCGTAGCGCTTGCCAAGCTTCGCGCAGAGAAGCGTGTTGAAAAGGCTCTGATTGTAGATTTCGATCTCCATTTCGGAGATGGAACCGACACTATTTTTTCCGGCACCGGGATAGAATATTTTCAGCCCACTGTTGATAACCGGGAAAGGTTTCTTAAGACAATCGAGAAAAAGCTCACAGAAGAAAGCGCATACGATATACTGGCAGTCTCTGCGGGGTTTGACCGGCATGTGGATGACTGGGGCGGAGAGCTTACCACGGAAGATTATCGCACTATTGGCGCACTGGTTAAAGAAGCCGCAGAAAAAGTGTGCAGGGGCAGGCGCTTTGCTGTGTTAGAGGGAGGGTATAATCATAGCGTGCTGGGTAGAAATGTAAAATCGTTTCTCGAGGGACTGGATTAAAAAACGGGTAAAGGTTCATGCGCAGTAATCACAAGGTCATTACGGTTAATGGCCTTGCCGTTGAATATTTTATTCCGGAAAAAGAACAATACCCTGCATCCCTTCTTTTGTTCACGGCTCAAGCGGCGGGAGCTGGATATGGGACAACTTTCTTGATTATTTTGCATCCCGCGGCTGGGCCTGCTATGCCCTCAACCTTCGCGGACATCACCTGAGTGACCCGGTAGCTGACTGGGAGGAGTTTGCGCGGCTCATTGAAAGGTGGCTGACGGAATAGCTATGTACCTTATTAACTCAGAACGTTTGAAAAGGAGGTCTCTGCCATGAAAAAAATAACCTACACCGCGATAATTGCTGTTTGTCTGTTTGCGTGCGGGCTTGCGTTCAACATTCCCGCGTTTGCCGCTGTTGACCTTGACACCCTTGTAGTCGAGACTTCTTCTGTCACCAGCTTTAAGGGAAACTGGTATGAGATCGGGCGGCAGATCGGCACAACCTACCCGGAATACATAATCGACTTTGGAAACATTATGGGCATGGTTCTCATCTTTGCCGGTCCTGGGAAAGGATGGACGGCTCTTAAATATTATGAGGAAATTGAGTCCATTATCCCGCAAAGCATAAAAGACCATATGCAGGGCATGGCAGACGGTCTTGTTGAAGCCCGGTCTCTAAGCCCCCATAAGGCCTGGGATCTTGTAGTGACGCAAAACCTTGCAATCGAGCTGCTGAACATGAGGAGTAACATGTCTGATATTCCCCTTCCCGGGGAAGCAGAAGTGCGCGGCTGCACCGCGTTTGGTGTGGCATCAGAAGCGGGAACTTTTCTGTGTCATAATACGGACGCCAACGTCAGCGGCGATAATATCAACGTCATTATGTACTGGGAGCCGACCAATGGCGACTACGCTTGTGTGACCATGGACCCGCCGGGCTGGGCAGATGTGGACTTTGCGCTCAATGAAAAAGGCATCGCGGTTACCCTGAATGCCGGCGGGCCCCATGATGAGGCACAAATCGGCATGCCGGTCAATTTCATGCTCCGCCATGTTATCGAGCATGCGGCAACGCTTGAAGAAGCGGTCGGGTATTTCACGGACTATGTAGACAGCGGGAAGTACTTCGGCACCAGCGGAGAGATAATCCACATAATGGATTTCAACAATTCCACCATGGCCAAGCTGGAAGTGCACTCAAACCGGGTACAGGTGATCGACGCTGCTCCTTCACCCCATGGAGCAACCTGTATTGCCTCTGCCAATCATTATAGCGGAGAGGTTGCCAATGAATCTTCAACCAAGCGCTACGAGCGCCTTATGGAGCTGATTAATCAGACTGAGACCTTTGATCTTGACACGTGCTGGGATATTCTGAGCGACACCGACGGAGGGGAAGCCAGCAACACCACCATTTCACGCGTGGGAGACTCGGTAGCTACAAATTTTGGCGTGATTTTTACTGCTGACGGCCTGTATTACACCATGGGGCCGCCCCATGCCTACCGTGCAAAATTTGGCGAGCCGCCGTTTGTCAGCTACAGCCGGATTTCCCGCAGCCCGGTTTCTTCCTTTATTGCATCTCCGCAATCACACACAGTCATTCTCAACTGGCAAACTGCTGGCGGAGCAGATGTTGCCGGATTCAACCTGTACCGCGCCGGTGCGCAAAACGAAACCTATGAAATGTTAAATCAATCTCTTATCCAGCCAGCGACTCAAACATTTGAAGATACGGGATTGAAAAACAGGAATCGGTATTATTATAAACTCGAAATTAAACATGGTGACGGCACCTCAACCATATACGGTCCTG
>CAIYCZ010000058.1 GCA_903924805.1 uncultured delta proteobacterium
GCCTCTTTAAATCTCATCTTCCGTATCTCCTGTAGCATTTCTGTCCGTTTCATATGTCACCTCCAAAGGTGACTTTAAACCGGACATGTTTATGTGCTACAAGACCGGACAGATTATAAGCTCTCTACAGAGAGTTTAATAGACGTTGACACAAAATGGGTGCGGTGTTACCCTTATTAAAAACAATATGGGGAGATGAAGCATGTTAGTTGAATACATCCAAAAAGCATTAGAAGAAGCAGAATATAAAAAATTAGATAATGGCACATGGTTTGCCGAAATCCCCCGTTTCGAGGGAGTTTGGGCTAATGGCAAGACGATTGAAGAATGCAGAAAAGAGCTTATCGAAGTTCTGGAAGAATGGGTTGTTTTGAAAATAAGAGATGGTGATCCCATACCAGCGGTTAAAGGTGGTTATAAAATAGGAATCAAAGAAATGGCATCTGTCTGATTATGCCCGGGACTATTTCAAGAAAGGAATTGATTAGATAGTTCAGGGCGCTCGGATATTCTGGTCCTATTTCTGGAGGGAATCATCAGTTCATGGTGAAAGGAACCAAAAAGATCCGAATTCCCAATCCTCATGGAAGTGGGGATATTGATATAAGCTTAATTAAGGAAATACTCAGGCAGGCTCATATAAGCAGTGATGAATGGGACATGGCGTAACTTCATATTACTTCCCTCCTGTACCCTCATACACCAACACTCCTTTAAATCTTGACTTTTTGCCGGAAAAAGTTAACTATTAAACGAAACTGAAAAACCACCGAGGGCACAGAGAAAGTTGTTGGTTTCAAAATAATAAAAGGTAGCAACAACCCTCGGGTTGCGCCATGAATAACGCAGGCTAAAGCCTGCGGCTACCAAACAGATTTTAATAATACCCCAATAAGTGGAGGTACTGAATGAGTCGAGAAGAACTTGAAAAGTTGACCGCAACAAAGCTCAGAGAGATAGCTCATGAGTATTCTGACATCCAGGGCGCGCATGCCTTGAAGAAGGAAGAGCTCATCGTGGCAATCCTTAAAGCCCGGGGTGAGCCGATTAAAGTAGCTAAAAAGAAGCCGACCCAGATTCACGAGATTAAAAAACATGTACGGGAACTGAAGGCTGAGAAGCAAAAGCTGCTCGAAGCAAAGGACCGAAAAAAACTTAGCCAGATTAGAAAACAGATTAAGAAATTCAAACGCCAGACTCGGTTGTTGGCAGGACAAAAAGCAGAAAAAGCGGAAAAGGCTAAACAGGAAGCTGCATCGTGAAAGCTACCGTACGCCAGGATCTGAAGACTGCCATGAAGGAGAGGGCTGCGCTGCGGGTTTCAACGCTGAGGCTCCTCCTGGCAGAAATAGAGCGCAAGGAAAAGGAAAAGGGGCTGCCGGCAACAGAGGAAGCAATAATCCAGATTCTCTATTCCATGATAAAAAAGCGCAAAGAGGCGATAGAACTTTTCCTGAAAGGGGGCAGACAGGATCTTGCAGATAAAGAAGGCAAAGAGATCCCAATTATCGAAGCATACCTGCCCAAGCAGCTGAGCGACGATGAAATACGTCAGGAAGCTCTCGCAACTATTTCAGAGCTTGGAGCGCGAAGCATTAAAGAGCTTGGCAAAATAATGGGGGTGCTGTCCAGGAAACTTGCCGGCAAAGCCCAGGGAAGCACCATAAGCCGTATTGTAAAAGAAGAGTTGCAGAAATTCGAAGCATAAAACATTTCAAATCTGTTTTAATGGGAGTCAACAAAACCAAAGGGGGGATGTTACCTGTCTCCCCTTATGTTTTTTAAAAATAACCACAGGTCACAGAGAAAATAATAAAAGCTATCAGCTGACAGCCATCAGCCTTCAGCATTTTTTTACTCTGCGTCCCCGGCGGTTAAAAACTTCAACACCAAAAAAAATTGACAAACTGTTCAGCAGTACGTTACATTATAATTTTTAAACTATTTCAGGATGTTACATGAAAGGTTCCATTCATATCGACCAGGAACTCTGCAAGGGGTGCTGCCTGTGCGTAGAGTTCTGCCCCAAAAAGTCTATCGTGTTAGCAAAAAAACTCAATATCAAGGGATACTTCCCTGCTGAGGTTGCAGATATAAAGCTGTGCACGGGATGTGCAACCTGTGCCGTCATGTGCCCGGAAGCTGCCATTGAGGTCTATCGTGATGAAAAGATTGATGAGCGGAAATAGTGCCATAGGAGAAGCAGCAGTCCTTGCAGGATGTACGTGCTACTTCGGCTATCCCATTACTCCGCAAAATGAATTGCCGGAATACCTGGCTAAGCGCCTGGCCGAGGTTCCGGGCGGCGTCTTTATCCAGGCCGAAAGCGAACTATCGGCAATTAATATGGTGCTGGGAGCAAGTGTTGCCGGCGCCCGCGCCATGACATCCTCAAGCAGTCCCGGGATTAGCCTGAAGCAGGAGGGAATATCATTTCTGGCAGCACAGGAACTCCCTGCGGTTATTGTCAATATGATGCGTGGTGGCCCCGGCATGGGAAACATATCCCCGGCGCAGTCTGACTACTTCCAGGCAACCCGCGGCGGCGGTCATGGGGACTACAGGACTATTGTGCTTGCCCCTGCCTCGGTGCAGGAGCTTGCAGACATGACAGCACGTGCCTTTGATCTTGCCGATACCTACCGGACGCCGGTCATGATACTGGGGGACGGCATGCTCGGGCAGATGATGGAACCGGTAACATTTCCATCTAAGAAAAAGGAGCGGCAGCTTGCCCACGCTGATTATGTATTAAGCGGCGCTGCGGGAAGACCTAGCCGGCGCATCCGTTCTCTCATTTTAGATCCAAAGGAAGAAGAAGAGCACAACTGGAAACTGTTCAGAAAGTATCAGCGGATCGAGCAGCTTGAAGTGCGCCATGAGACGTTCCTCCTGGATGATGCTGTAATGGCGGTGATAGCCTACGGAACTGCCGCCCGTATTGCCAGGGGAGCCATTAAACGGCTCAGGGAAGAAGGTTTAAAAATAGGAATGATACGGCCCATTAGCCTCTGGCCGTTCCCGGTAAAAATAATTCAGCAAACCGCCAGGCACATACATGATTTCTTTGTTTTTGAAATGAGTACCGGACAGATGCTTGAAGATGTGAAGCTTGCCCTTGAGGGAAGCGGGTACATTCATTTCTACGGACGACCGGGTGGTGTTGTGCCAACGCCGGTGGAGCTGTCACGCATAATTTCCCGGCACTATCATCAGTCACAAAAAAGGAAAAAGTAATGAAAAAGGTGTATACCCGGCCGAAGTCTTTAAAGGATGCCCCGTTTCACTACTGTCCCGGATGCGGCCACAGCATCATTCACCGCCTGATTGCCGAGGTCATTGATGAAATGGAGCTTCAGGAAAAGGCCATATGCGTTCCCCCGGCAGGCTGCGCAGTGCTCGCCTACGACTATATTGATGTGGATATGGTGGAAGCCCCCCACGGTCGCGGTGCCGCGGTTGCAACAGGCATTAAACGGGTGCGGCCGGAGAACCTAGTATTTTCCTATCAGGGTGATGGGGATTTAGCAGCCATTGGTACTGCTGAGACCTTTCATGCTGCCAACCGGGGGGAGCTGATTACTATTTTCTTTGTTAATAATGCAGTCTACGGTATGACCGGAGGGCAGATGGCTCCCACAACGCTTCTGGGCCAGAAAACCACTACGTCTCCGGCAGGGAGAAATGCTGCCCGCGATGGGCATCCAATAAAGGTCTGCGAAGTCCTGGCAGTGCTGGGAGGCTCCGCATATCTTGAGCGGGTAGCGGTTAACCAGCCTGCTGCCATCAAAGCGGCAAAGAAAGCCATTGCCAGGGCATTTCAGCACCAGTTGAAAAAGACCGGATTTTCTCTTGTGGAGATTCTGTCACCGTGCCCGACAAACTGGAAAATGAGCCCGGTAGAATCATGCACATGGATTGATGAAGTCATGAGCAGGGAATTTCCGTTAGGAGTTATAAAAGATTCAAAATGCTGATAAAGACCATATTTTCAGGATTCGGTGGCCAGGGGGTCCTTTCTATGGGCTACACCCTGGCAAACGCTGCCATGCTTGAAGATAAATATGTTACGTATCTTCCGTCGTACGGGGCGGAAGTGCGGGGCGGCACTGCTAACTGTACCGTAGCCGTTTCCGAGGAAGAAATTGCTTCGCCGGTTGCCTCGGAGCCGGATTTTGTCGTTACCATGAACCAGCCCTCATTTTTAAAATTTCAGAGCATCCTCCAGTCAGGCGGGCTCATACTGGTCAATTCCTCCATGGTAAACGTCTCAACCGCACGGGGCGATATTGAGGTTGTGGAAGTACCGACCAGTGAGCTGGCTGAACAGCTCGGCAATATAAGGGTAGCCAATATGGTGATGCTCGGGGCGTTTATCAAGGTGAGCAACCTCGTTTCTCTTCAGCTCATGCTGAAAAATCTTCCCGAGATACTGGGAGAAGGCAAATCAAAGATGATAAAACTTAACCGGGAAGCCCTCGATCTGGGATTTAATTATCTCAAGGAGCAAACATAAGATGTTTATAAAACAGATTTCTGTGAGTTTGGAGAATATGCCTGGAATGCTTTCCAATATCAGCGAGCTTCTGGGCAAAGAGGGGGTTAACATCCGTGCGATCTCCGTTGCAGACACCTCTGACATCAGTACGGTCCGTTTTGTCGTGGATGATCCGGTAAAAGCAGTTAATATTTTAAAGAGCAACGGCTACGCAACAAAGGAGACCGACGTTCTGGCGGTTGAAACACCTGACCATCCCGGAGGTCTCAATGCAGTACTGAAACCTTTAAAAAATGCAAACATTAATGTTCTCTATCTGTATCCGTACCTTGGCCGGATAAGTAACCAGGCAATTGTGATACTTGGCGTAGACAAAATCCAGGAGGCTGAAGAGGTTCTGACGCGGAACTGGGTTAAAACGCTGGGCAAGGAAATATATACTATCTGAAAACTGATAGCTGATAGCTTTTCACGATGTGAGGTAAAACCGATGTCCGATAAATATTGTGCCCGCTGCGGTAAAATGCTTCCCGAGGGAAGTTTAAAATATATGGTCCATATTCAGATTTTATCTGATTTTGACGGCGTCCTGCCGTACGCTGAAGACGACCTGTCCGAGGAGATCCAGACACTTCTTAAGAAAATGGAAGATATGGATGTCCAGGAACTTGAGGATGAAGTGTATCAGGAGATTTCATTCGTTCTCTGTGAAAGATGCAAAAAGCTGTTTGCCAGAGACCCCCTTAACAGCGAAACGGTGATTTTCCCCTTGAATAAAAAACTTGAAAATTTAATTCACTGACCGGTCAGTGTGGGCATACCGTGTGAGGCCTTGATTTTTTCATGAATTACGTTGATGTGATTCTATGTGCCATCATAGGCTTTTTTGTTATTAAAAGCGCCCTGCGCGGTGCAATCCGTGAACTATTTTCCCTCCTTGCTCTGATTTTCGCATATATCCTGTCCTGCCGCTATTATCCTCTTATTGCCGCATTGTTGCAGACCAGCATCGGAAACAGATGGGCGCAAATTATTATTGCGTTTGCCGCTATCTTTATACCGGTGTATCTGTGCATAAAAATTGTCGGGTGGCTTATTGCAAAATTCATCAAAGTAATTCACTTAAGCCCGCTTGACCGGATTGCAGGGGTTCTTATTGGAGCGGCAAAGGGCTACCTTATTGTCTGCTTTATCATAATCATGCTGCTTCTCGCACTTCCTGAAGAAAACCGGCTTATCGCGGGGTCCTTCGTTTCGCTCTCCAGCCTTCCGGTGGTTGAAAAAATCGCAGAGCTGTTTCCTGCGCCATTCAGGAAAGTGATCGAAGAAAGAATCAGGTCTCTAAAAAAAAAGCCGCAACCCAAAGCCCTGCCGCGGCGTACACGAGCATAACTACATCTGCC
>CAIYCZ010000059.1 GCA_903924805.1 uncultured delta proteobacterium
CCTCCTGAAGAGTTTGAGGCTATGTTGCTGGATGAACATAAAAAACAGACGCTCGGACAGATCACCCTAAGACTTCACGATTAAGCGTCCAGTTCATGGGGTGCAGTCCACTTTGTAAAAAAATTATTTCAGGGAGAATCGCATGCAGCCACACAAAAAAAACAAAATCATGTTGTGTAGTCTCGTACTGGTCATTGCAGGTGCCCTGCTGACATGTACGCCGTCGTCAAAGACCAAAATCGGCGTCATTTATGTTATCCACGGGACAGCCGATACGTACAAGCCGCAGTACCTGTGGGATGTGTCAATACAGATGGCATCATACGACCCGTACGACCATGTGTATAAGTATATTATACAAATTCCGGATGCATGGCCTTTGCTCCTGGATACAGCGTCAAACCCTTTTGTGGCTGAGTATTCAGAACGTTTCCGCTTTACCTATGACCGGGTGGGAGGAGTTGAGCCATTCATGGCCTTTACCAACGTCCAAATCCATGATTTAAAAAACCAGCTGGACAATAACACCGAGGGTATAACCTTTGAGGTTGACTGGGCAGGCTGGAGCCCTGCAGGATATCCTGACCATTATGCGTATCCGCGCTATATTTATAATCTGCCCAACGAAAAAGGCGTGCATATTAATTACTGCGGCGAAGGGCTGGATGACGGGCCATGGGAAGACTGTGACCCGGAGCGGTACAACGTGGACGGGCCTGTGGAGCGGCTGCTTAAGAAAGGCGTTCAGCACATTATCGTGATCGACACCGCGGTGGGAGGCGCCCGCTTTTACAAAGGCTTTGATGTTGTCCAGATGTGCAAGGCTGTTCTTAAACAATGGAATGCTCGTCATCTGGTTGATGTTGATCTCACCTGGGTTAATGATTATACCAATGTCATGGAACGCTCATATCCGACTGAGCCTGAGGGCTGGACTGCATCGTATGGCCCCCCAACCACAGACCAGCACGCTGACCTGGCAGCAGGCCAGAATCCCCTGATCGAAGATGTTGACTATGCGCTGCTCCATGTCGAAGGGATTGAAGCGGTACTGTCAAAGTCTGTGCCTGACAATGAAACCGGCATTCTGTTTTTCAATCACGGCCTGTTTAACAAAAACAGGCGTTATTTTGACCCTAAAATGAATGATACCAACCTGTTTAATGAGAATATTAAAACCATTCTCCTTGAGCGGCATCCCGGCATTGATCCTGACAACATAATTGGCTCCTTTGGCGGTGAAAAGGAGGTAAATCCTGAAAATGGCATTGAGGAATACACGCGCAACATGCGGGGGGAAAATTTGGCTTCATGCTACCTGTATGAGGCGGAAGAACCGATATCCGGACATCCCTGGGGATACCGCTACTGGGACGCACTGCAGTATTTCAAAGAGCGCGGGATCAAACACATTATTATTGATGTTCCGCAGATGCTCACCGAAAACGCGCTGCATGGCGTTGAGCTTTTCAACCAGATCGGCAAGGAGATCGGCAGAAAGACATGGGCACAATGGGGCATTTTTGACAATGAAACATATCCCGGCTATGGCGATCCGTTTGCGGATTACTGGGGTACCTATGTCACTGCTGATTGCAGCGGCTCGGAATGCTGTTTTGAGATGGGCGGCTGTGCCGATGGAAGACCGTATCCTCCCCCACGGCAGACACCGCTGGATAAGGCTATCAGCAATATCGATCCCTCGCTTGCATTCGATGTGAGCGATTACGGACATCTTGGTTATGACCCGGAAGTGGGCCCTCCTGATCCAAACAAACCGGTTCAGGATCAGTACGCAGGTACCTGGGAGGTCGCTCATAAGGCCAATGATGATCCACGGGTGGGAAAAATTCTTGCAAAACATGTCCTGCAGTTTGCCATTTCTATCCTTGAGCAACAGTGACTGATGCAGTGCCGGCTGCGGCAATGAAGGGAGTACGTTACCGGGACAGGTACGCAGGAATCTGTGCCTGCAAGCAATAGAGAAACAGCTCGAGGTCCGGGTAGAATCGCGGGGCGCCCCTCTGTGCGCTTTACAGAAGAATTTGATGGCGGTTCAATCGCCTCAATTCTATATTCATCACAAAGTGAGTTCTTAGTGCGCCAGGATTAAGATAGGAACACTTCCCATATTTCTAATTGACAGAAAAGTGGGGTTCCGGTTTAAAAAGGATTTATGACGAATGCAAAGAAAATAGCGTAATAGTAGAATTTAAAAAGCTAAAAAGTGGCTTCCTGGTTACCTTCCATAGAAACTTGATGAAGTGAGGCTTAATTGGTAATTTTATGCGCTTTGGATTTCATATTTCTATCGCCGGAGGCTTTTCCAGGATTATAGAACGGGCACTGAAAAAGAAGTGCCGGACCATCCAGTTTTTCTCGCGCAATCCTCGCGGCTGGGCATATAAAGAGCTTGACGGAGATGAGGTAACATCATTCAGCAAAGCGCTCTCCAGCACATCCATAGCCCCGGTCTTTGTTCATATGCCCTACCTGCCCAACCTTGCATCACCAGACGACGGGCTGTATCAGCGCTCCGTAGACTCCCTTGGTGAAGACTTGAGGAGGGCAGAGCTGTTACAGGCTTCCTGTCTCATTGTGCACGTCGGCCACCGGGGTGATACGTCTGAAGGGGAAGGTCTTGAGCGGGTCAGCCAAAGTATAAACACGGCATTTGCGGCAATGCCAAACGGTATTCGCCTGCTTCTGGAAAACACCGCAGGGCAGGGCACGGAGATCGGGTATACGTTTATGCAGCTTAAAAAAATTGTGGCAGGAGTAAGCGATAGAGCCCGGATGGGAATCTGTCTTGATACTGCCCATGCCTTTGAGTCCGGGTATGATCTGTCCACCGAGAAAGGACTTGAAAAAACTCTGGATGAATTTGAAAAGCTCATTGGTTTTAAGAAGCTCTGCCTTCTGCACTTCAATGATTCAAAGACCCCGCTGGGATCGCATGCTGACCGTCACTGGCATATCGGGGAGGGCTTTATCGGGCGTGACGGTTTCCGCCGCATGGTAAATCATCCGCTGCTCAGCAGCGTTCCCGGCATCATGGAGACGCCCCGTACGACTGACAAAGAGGATCTGATGAATATGAAAGTAATCAGCAGCCTGGTTAAGGAATAAAGGAAGAAAGATTAAATTTGCATACTCCGGAAATATGGTATATTCAAAAACTGGTAGTAAAGGTATTAAAATTAAAACTCAATGAAAACTCTTAAAACAATCTTGCTGATAGCCATAGCAGTGTTTGTGGTACTTACCGCGGCGCTGATGCTGTATGCAAAGCTGATGCTCACCCCTGAGCGTGTCCGGCAGACGCTTGTCGTTGAAGCTGCGCGCTACCTGCGACGGGAAGTATCGTTTAAGGACGTCCAGGTGAGCCTCCTGGATGGTATTCATATAAAGGAAGCGGTGCTGCGCAGGTCATTGCCATGGGAAGAGGATGATATTTTTAGCTGCCCTGAAATTACCATACGGGTTCGCTTCCTTCCGCTGGTTCTTGGCAAGCTGTTTATAAAGGAAATTATCTTTGACAGCCCGAGGATGTACCTGTTTCAGGGAGGCACAGGGCAGCTCCCCGGCCTCTCTGGCCAGGCAGCTAATCAGATGATTCTGTCCGTGTTGCGGCAAAAACCCCCGTTCGGAATCGTATTTCTGCCCGGCCATGTGGAGATCCGCAACGGAGCACTTCTGTATAAAAATTCCGCAAAAGAGCTTCCCCGTCCGCTCACTTTTGGTCTGGAACAGGTGCAGGTGCTGGTTACCGGAGTATCTCCGGTTTTTTCATTCCCCTTCAGCATGTCTGCCCGCGTTGCGGGAGCCGGTGC
>CAIYCZ010000060.1 GCA_903924805.1 uncultured delta proteobacterium
ACTGCCCCCCTCTGTATCGCTTCGTCAATGAGGCCGTCAGTTCCTTTCAGCCCAACAGCCCCGCCCATTCCGGCGTAAGGATTGATAAGGAACCCGATGCGGTGCATGAAAAAAAAGGATCAGGGGACTTTTGGGATCCGTGCGAGTGACTCTTTGATCAGTTCGTCCGGATACTCATAGTCCACGAGTTTACCTGCATAGTAGGCATCATATGCCGACATATCGAAGTTGCCATGGCCGGAGCAGTTGAACAGGATCGTCTTTGACTCTTGTGTCTTTTTGCACCTGAGAGCTTCATCAATGGCGGCTTTCACTGCATGTGCAGTCTCCGGGGCAACAATGATACCTTCCGTGCGGGCAAATGTCTGGGCGGCATCAAAGACCTCACTCTGGTGGAAGGCCACTGCCCGCATCACACCATCATGTACCAGACGGGAGACAATCGGGGAATCTCCATGATAGCGGAGACCGCCTGCATGCATGGATGGCGGCACAAAGTCATGGCCAAGGGTGAACATCTTGAGAAGGGGTGTATATCCGGCTTCATCAGCGAGATCGTAAGTATAAAGCCCCTTGGTCAGCGTCGGGCAGGAAGCAGGTTCAGCACCGACAAGATCCACATCTTTGTGTTTTCCGGTCAACTTATCCCCGGCAAACGGGAAGGATATCCCGGCAAAGTTTGATCCGCCCCCTACGCATCCGATCACAACATCCGGATAGTCATCTACCATCGCCAGTTGCTCCCGGCATTCAAGTCCTATCACCGTCTGGTGCAGGCAGACATGGTTTAAGACCGAGCCTAAAGCGTAATTGGTATTGCTATGGGATGCTGCATCCTCAACCGCTTCAGAAATGGCCATACCGAGACTACCCGGAGTATCGGGATCTTTTTCGAGCATTGCACGACCGGCATTTGTCTTAGTGCTCGGGCTGGGAATACATTCTGCACCCCAGACATGCATCATGGACTTCCGGTAGGGTTTCTGCGTATAACTTGAACGGACCATGTATATGGTACACTGGAGGCCATAGAGCATTGTGGCGAATGCCAGGGCTGATCCCCACTGTCCTGCCCCGGTCTCGGTCGCTATCCTCTCGACCCCGGCCTTCATATTGTAATATGCCTGTGGAATTGATGTGTTCGGCTTATGACTGCCTGCAGGGCTGACACCTTCCCATTTATAGTAGATTTTTGCCGGGGTCTTCAGGAATTTTTCAAGGCGGTGGGCCCGGTACAGGGGGCTTGGTCTCCAGAGCCGCAGGACATCCCGCACTTCTTCCGGGATATCGATATGTCGATCGGTGGTGACTTCCTGCCGGATCAATTCCATAGGGAAAATGGCCGCAAGATCCTCGGGCCCTATCGGCTTCTGGGTCTTAGGATGGAGCGGCGGATCCAGCGGTGAGCTTAGATCCGCCTGAACATTATACCATTGTTTTGGCATCTGTTCCTCATCGAGGAGGATTTTCGTTAGCATACCATGTACCTTGTTTTGTATAAATATATACATTGTGCCACAGATATGATATACTATGAGTGTAGATATACATTGAAATTCGAGGTTCCGTAGTGATCAAAAATGTTGCAGGGAAATAAAAAAATCAAACATTTATTCTTGAACCTTCTGATTACTATATCTGTGAGGGAAAGGGAGTACCATGGTCTTCATCTACTATAGTCAGGGAGTAGCGTCTCAGTACCAGGATTTCACCGAGCGTTTGATGTCACATCTTGCTCTGAAAGGAACCGAGATCACCCAGCAGGTGTGTAAAGAGAGTACCGCACAGATGCACATGAAACATACAGATGAGCAAGGCCATCTTGATATCGCCGTTGAAAATAAGAATATCAAGGTCACCTATACCGTAGACCGTGAGAAGAGAGAGATCTCCAAAGGTGTGATGGGTGCAATTACCGGTGCAGGGCTCGGGGGTATTCTCGGGAATGTACTGCGAAAAGATCAGGGACTCGGGGATGCAATTACCGGGGCGATCGGCGGGGCAGCTGCCGGTGGGGCCTATGGTGCCTATGATGGGTATGAGGAATCAAAAAACAATCGTACCAATTTCGCGACTGTGCTTGCTGAAACCATCAAAGAAGTTGAGGATGAACTGCAGAATATAATCCAAGGTCAGGAAGAGGCGCTGCGGATAAGCAGGGAACAGGGAAGGCAAAAACTGCAGGAGGAATCCTCCAAAACAGAAGAATATTCCGGGCTTCTTGAGGAGCTTTATGGGCAGATACTTGCTTTACAGGAAGAGATCGATTTGGCAAAGAGTGAGGGGGTATCTATCATAAAACCCAAAGCAAGGATTGACCGTGCAGAAAAACTTTATCAGGAAGCTCAGGCATCCCTGGAAAAAAAGGAATACTCTTCAATCAAACCAAAAATCACGGCTGCCCGGGATATGGTAGATAAGGCAAAAGAGGCAATGTCAGGAGCCGGCACATAAAAACTTTGTATTAAGGATAGTGGATTTTATCACTTCACCGGTGAAATATCCCGTTTTTTAACGTTTGGTTGAAGCCGCTATAAATAAAATTAATATAGTGCAGATTCCATGTGTATTAGCGTTGTCGCAAACACAACAACACTTGACTAACGGGAGATATCAGATGGTAAAATCATTAATTAACGCATTGGTTCATCCCAATGCATTTTTCAAGGATGCATTAACGGAACAAGAAAGTCTCAAGATCCCCGGACTTATCGTTATTATACTTGGGGTTTTGTCAGCAGGATATGCTTATTTAATCGGGGGATTAACGGGAAGGATGCTGGCAGGAATGCTTCCGGGTATGGAATCAATAATTGCTATTTTTACCGTGCTTGGTGCATTATTTGGCGTTTTAATATTCTGGGTGATATGGAC
>CAIYCZ010000061.1 GCA_903924805.1 uncultured delta proteobacterium
GAAAAAAGATGAATAAAGGTCAAAAGCAGACTTGACCCCTTTTCTGCTTTTCCCCTTTGACCCCTTTTCCCCTTAACAACCGCATCAACTCGGACTGGCAATTCCGTTGCACTCCATTGTCAGCCGGTTATGCGGACCGTTGGCATAGCGAGGAAATATGATTTACACACTGAGGATCAAATGCGTCTGGGGAATCTACTTGGCGGAACCATTCGAACGCACAGTTGAAATCGACTCAAGAACCACTTTAGCTAAATTGCACGAGTACATCCAGGTGCTGACAGATTTCGACAACGATCACTGCTATGACTTCTTTGTGGGAAAAACGCCGCGTGACATCCGAAACAGTCTCGGTCGCGATAGCGAATTTGGGGCCGCATCGAATAAGCTGAAGAAGGTCACCCTTGCCGACGTTTTCCCCTTAGCAAAGGGCCAATACCTGTACTACTGGTTTGACTTTGGTGACGACTGGAAATTCCAGATATCTGCGAAAGGCGAACAGGCAGTTCAGCCCGGCATCAAATATCCAAGAGTGATTGCCGAAAAAGGACCAAAGCCGATTCAGTATCCAGAATTTGAGGAATAGTTGAATGCCCAAGAAGGCGGTGGAGAGGTATGCGTACCTAAAGGGGATAACAGCACTCTTTTTGGGAATAATTGAGAAGAAATAATTGGGGAACATCCACAGATTAATATGCTAAGCATGCAGTCCCCGTTGTCTTCCTTTTACTGTTCTCTGCGGAAGCTTTCTCAAACGCTTGCTTTCAAGATACAACGTGTCAGGACAAAAATCCTGCCCATTCTGCCACTGAATACTCCCCAGCACTGTTTTGACTGACTGAAAAATTTCAATATTCCTCAATTCCCTGAATACCCCTTGAGATAAATAAGGTTTCACATCAAAAATTCTAACCTGCCCATTGGTAAATGTAAGCCGAAGCTTATAATCGTCCATTGGCTTTACGCCTTTGATTCTTGGATTCATAGGTATGTGCTTCCTATTTTAAAGGATCAATCTTGAATATAGGCTCGCCTTGAATTGCCAGCCTCCAGTCTGCCATGAGCTCATCCTGGTGAATTTCTACCCATGCATGCACAAGTTTAATTTTACTCTTTGGTAAAGAGCCTTCAAGCAGCTTTCCCTCAGGTATTGAGATAACGGCCTCATTGTCTTGGTACTGCACATGGATATGCGGCAATTTATGTTTTTTCCTATCCATAAAATACATTAAAACAATAACACCATAAAACATGGAAATCACCGGCATGCTAAACCCCTAAATATTTGTTAGCAAGAAGTCCATTTAGATGAGGAAAGTATAGGCATGGGTCGGTTATATGTCAATAAGAAATCTGCCCCAAGACATGGGCAGAGGTTGAGAAAAAGGGGGTGCATTTATTTTCGAGTTGATAGTAGGTGTACTAAAAATAAATCTGATCACCTTTTTCAAAAAAATAAAACTGACTAAAAAAGCCCTGTGTCTCACAACCATAGGGCTTTTTTATTAAATTATAAATATTAGAGACTCTTAATTTAAAACGGCACATCACTTTCAGGCGGTCCCACAGCGCCTTCATCAAATGGTGGAGGCTCAGAAGAGGATCGGTCCTTATCTGCGCCATGTGCCCTATAAACGCTGCGCTAAAAAATATCGGGTAAAGTCCTGTTAAAGTTTTCACTTGACAGAAATTGCAGGCTTGATTATATATGAGTATACTCATGAAAGAGACGGCATAAAAACGGAAAAACAGGACCTCGGCAGAGCAACCCATGACACCATTAGAGCACAAAGGTAACCAGAAATACGCAGTTCCGCTTGCTAAGAAAGAGATGCCAAACTTCTTGAAGGCATTTGGCGTAAAGCCCATGGGGAGTTTAGTTTAAAGATAATTTTCTAACGCTGTAAGAATAGATAAAAGAAGCTAACTAAAAACCATTTAACAAACGCACAAAGCTGGAGAGTACCTATGAGCACACCCGTAACAACGCTGAGCACTATGATTGATGCGATAGCAGGAGTCGTGGGGAAGGAGAACGTAACCACTGATGTGGAAACGCTTAAGAAATATTCCCGTGACACGAGCCTCATGGCCCCCCGCATGCCTGACATGACAGTGTGGGTAAAGAATACCAGCCAGGTTCAGGGCGTCATCAAGATAGCAAATCAAAATAATTACCCGGTGGTTCCCAGAAGTTCCGGCACTGGTACCTATGGGACAGGTATTCCTGAAGAAGGGGGAATGATACTTGATTTCTCGCGCATGAAACGTATACCGCGGACCGACACCCGCAACCGGTGGGTTCTGATTGAGCCCGGAGTAACTTTTGGAGAGCTCAGAGATGACCTGAGCAAGAACGGCATGCAGGCTTTGAATCCGCTGCTTCCGCGCAGGGACAAGTCAGTTATAACCAGCGTGCTGGAACGGGAGCCGGTGCTTACCGCTAAAACTGAATGTGATGAGCCGCTCAGGACCATGGAGATTGTCTGGGGGACTGGTGAGCTCTTCAGGTCAGGTGCCATGGCCGTTGATGCCATGCCCGCAGAAGAGATACCTGATAAAACTAAATCTGATCTGTGCAGTGTCGGCGGACCTGGTATTGACTGGTGGAGGCTGATGACGGGTTGTCAGGGTAGTTTTGGCGTAATCACCATAATGAATGTAAAGATTTTTCACAAGCCGCTCATGCAGAAGGTGGTGTTCCTTCCCTTCAATACCCTGGAAGATGCGGTAATGCCTTTCTACACCATACAGCGCCGGGAGATAGGGCATGAGTGCTTTATTCTGAACAGTTACAATCTGGCAGCGATCATGGCTGAAACTGAAAGCGAAATTCCTGAGCTTGCACGCAAGCTCCCGCCGTACAGCATCGTGCTTAACCTCTGGGGCGGGCAGTTCTTTCCTGAAGATCGCATCGCGTATGAAGAAAAGGCAGTTAAAGAAATTGCAGACCAGTATAAGTGTTCGGTGACCCAGGAGGTTAAGGCTATCCCTGAAGCAAGCGAGCGCTTTCAAAGCATGCTGACTGGTCCCTGGGAAGGCGATGTTTACTGGAAGGAACGGCAGCTGGGCGGATGCCTGGACATCGTTTTTGAGAGCGGCATGGATAAAATCCCCGGCTACTGGAATCTGTTTCAACAGCTGGCAGGTGAGTGCGGGTTAGTCACCAGCACTCTCGGCATGTATATTCAGCCCCGGCAGAGAGCACGCGTATGTCACGTCGAATTTAATATTCCCTGTGACCCGAACGGTGCCGGCATAGATACGGTCAAGGCGTTTCATAAAAAGGCAAGCGAAACAGTTATGAATGCCGGGGCATTCTTTTACCGGCCCTATTATGACTGGGCGGATATGATCTATTCCCGATCCGGCTATACTTTTGAGACGATCAAAAAGCTGAAAAAGATTATTGACCCCAACAGAACGCTTAATCCGGGAAGAATAGGACTGTAAGCTGAACAGACACAGCCGACAGAAGCGGCTGTAAAGAAAATTCCAGAAATAAGGAGATAAAATATGGCGTTTTCAGACATAGCTCTTAGAGCATTGAAGGATGTGGTTGGCGAAGAACATGTGAGTGACGATCCGATTATCTGTCAGGCATATTCGCGTGTGCAATGGACTGCTGACGGATGTATCCAGCGCTCACAACTCGGGACGAAAATGAAACCTACGTGTATAGTTCTCCCGGACTCAACAGAGGAAGTGCAGGCCATCGTTAAACTGGCTAACCGGTATAAGTTTGTTTTTATTCCCCGCGGCTCAGGCATGATAAACAGCGCCTTCCCCAACGCGGCTCAGGTCATGAGGGCCAATGGGGTGATAATTGTAGACCCCAAACGGATGGACAAGATTTTAAAGGTTGACGGAAATAACATGTACATGGTGATAGAGCCGTATGTGAACTTTGCCGCCTGCCAGGCAGAGGCCATGAAGGTGGGCTGCACCATGCCGTCTCCTCCTGCGGGCGCTCAGGTTTCAGCACTGGCAAATATCCAGTGGCACGGCGCTTATGGCAATTCCTGGCTTTCAGGGCTCGGGGCACACCAGCTTCTATCTTTTGAGGTGGTGCTTCCTAACGGTGAAATCCTGCGCAGCGGCTCTATTTCCCAGGCAGGAAATGATGACTGGATCTGGAATGATGGGCCGGGTCCTGACCTGCGCGGCTTTTTCCGCGGGGCGCAGTTCGGTCATGCGGGTGGTATGGGAATGGTTACCAAGATTTCCACACGGCTTTTCCCATGGCCTGGTCCAGTAGTTTTTCCGACACAGGGAAATGGTGTTGGCAAGGAGTCATACTTCCCGGTAGATAAAGTCAGGTGGTACATGATTGACTTCCCCGCTGCCATAAAAGCCTACCCGGAAAAAGAGGAAGAACAGTTGCGCTGGGCATGCGACCTGCATTATGAAATAGCACGGGCCGAGCTTGCAATCGTTGTGCAGCACAATGCAAAGCAGTTTATGTGGACGTGGGCAGCACGCAGCAAGGAGGAATTTCACAAGGGTGCTAACGAGGACTTCTACCCTCACGGGTACAATATAGTGGCCCTTTCTGCTATTACCTCCCTTGAACAGCTTGAATATGAAGAAAAAGTCCTGAAATCAATTGTAAAAAAAATGGGCGGCAGTTTCCTCTCTGAAGAGTCGCCTGATCCAAAAGACCGCGAGCGGTACAAAGTCTGGATGCGGATTACCAATGACTGGATAAGAACAGCTCATTCAATGCGGCTGAGCCGTCCCACTGACTGTTTTCATCAGGGTACCGCATGCCTTGATTCCATCGACGCGGTAGCAGATGAGATTATTCGGGCTAACCGGGCCCAGAGAAAAATGCGTGAAGCCGGAAAGGGCCAGAACCTGCTTCCCATAAGCTTCCATGGCGGATGGATCAGCCCCTTAGAAAAAGGTTATGGTGCTTTGATGACCACCGATCTGTGGCCGGAACAGGAACCGGAGAAAGCTGCCGAGGCCATTCAGTTTCTTTTGTCATCGCTGGTGGGGATGCTCGGAGAGAAGAGCGCAGGAGCAACCGTGTGTCTCCTTGGGCCGGCATATGATCTTCTCGGACCGCAGTTTTTTAATGTGCACCTGCTGGTCAAGGCAATGAAGCGCGAGTTTGACCCGAATAATGTTTCCAATCCGCCGTATGCAACAATGCCAGACGTGGTTGACCCGATGCAACTGGCTGAGATGACCAAAGTTTTATAAAATAATATAACACGTAAAGGAGAGCGAGCATGTCAGAAGAAAAGGGAACCATAGAAAAAATGCTGGTTGTAAAACCATTCAAGGTGTTTGACAGCCATGGACATCCCGGTCTTGAGAAAAAGGGAATTGCCGATCGCCCCGGGTGTCTTGATTTCTGGTGCGGTGACTCGGTGGTATCTCGCAGCATGATGGGAGCCCGTGCATTCATGGGCGATCCCAACCCATTTAAAGTTATTACCAAGCCGGAAGAATGTCCGGAGATGAGTCCTGAAGTTTTCATCCAGTATATGGATATGGCAGGCGTTGAGGCCATGTGCCTGCAGTGTATTCACGGTGTAACTGATCCGTATCCGGGCAACCCGAAAGGCTGGAAATGGTATGTGCCCAATGAGTATGTAAAAAAGGATTTTATTGATGCATTCCCGGGCCGTTTCACGGCAGTCGGCGGAGTCCACCCGCGCTATGGCAAACAGGCAGCAGTCGAGATGGTTATTTCAGCAAAGGAGTGCGGATTCCCCGGTATTAAAGTTCATCCGCCGACCTCCGGCTATCCAAACAACCCTGATCTCTATCCTGCCTATGAAAAATGCCAGGAGCTGGGGCTGCATGTGCAGATTCACACCGGTGTTGAAGAACTGCCGGGAACCAGGGCAAAATACCAGCACCCGGTGTATGTGGATGACGTAGCAATGGATTTTCCGAAACTGAAGATTCTGCAGTTACATTGCGGCGTGTTTAACAACCCGATGATGGGCTTGTGGAACGTTATGAAACATGATAATCTCTATACTGACATAACGATTCCGCATCCGACCCTCATGCAGTTTAAGTATTACTGGGATCTTGATCATATGCGGTTCTTAGAGTTCTTTATGCCGGATAAGGTGTTTTACGGCACGGACTTCCCGCTTACGCTTCCGGTGTACCGGGCAATGGTAGACAATATAATGAATCTGCCGTTGAGTATGGATTTCAAGCACAAACTGATGGGCAATAATTTTAGAAAATTCATAAACTGGAAGAGCAAATAATAGCATCTGGCGGGGATAAGAACCTTGGCGCAGGTACAGTGTGGATGTGAGGTTTCAGTCATGGTGCGGCAGAATGGAAGTAATCAGGAAGTACTATAACGCAGTATACAAAAGGGTGTCCGACGGAGTAGCATCGGGCGCCCTTTTGCGTTCCCGGCGATCCTGTCTGAAAAGCGATTGAAGCGGTATTTGGCAGTTGGATAGTGGATAATTTATTAACGCTTTAATAAGGGAGTATAACAATGGAAGTAAACATCAAACAATGGGAATCAGCTTTGCGAGCGGATTCCGGGTTGCAGGAGCGGCTGAAAAGGCTTGACCCGAAGGGGTATCCTGCCACCAGAACCGGGGATTTACTCTGCATTACAGTGCGGGGTGAAAAGCCTCTGGTGGTGAGTTGGAGCGGCTCAGCAATAAGCGTATCGCAGCGCGCAGCGAAGAAGCCGTTTATTTCCTGGACCATAAGCAGGGAAAAATTCAAAGAGGTATTTATGGGTGCGTGCCCGCCGGTTCTGGTTGCCATGAATAACGACCAGAAAAATATAGAGGCGGGTGCTGATCACCACAATGGCTCGCTGGTGGTGAGCCTTATGGTAATACTTCAGGAGTGCATGGAGGGAGGTGAAGGCAGATGAGGAGCTTTTATTCAGATTATGAACCGGCAAAGACGGTAATACCGACAAGCCCTGAAGAGGTACAGGAAATCATCAGGCACGCAAACAGCACTAAAACTCCGCTGGTGCCTGTCAGCTCAGGGACAAATTTACAGGACACTCACCTGCCCTCGGTTAAGGGAGCAACGGTGGTTGACCTGTCGCACGTAAACCGTATTTTGTATTTCGACGCAAAAAACCGCAATGCTGTCATAGAGCCGGGTGTCACGTTCAGACAGTTAGAAAAACGCTGTGAAGCAGAGGGCCTGCGCACCCTAACGGCAATTGATGTGCCGGCAGACGGCTCTGTGCTCGGGACATATCTTGAGATGATGCCGCTGTACGGATGGCCGAAGTACCATCCCTGGGAAATGCTTACCATGAAAGGCTTTCGCGCGGACGGTGAGCCATTTGCCACCGGCCAGATGGCAATGAAGCAGGATCGGCCGGATAAGTATTCATGGGGTGTTTCATTTGCCCAGGTGGCACGCCTCTACTGTCAGGCACAGGGGACTCTGGGCATCATAACCGAAGCAGCGGTGACGCTTAAAACTGCAACGCCGGAGAACCAGGTGCTGTTCTTTCCCTGCAAGAACATCCAGGATGCGGTAAAAGCTCTGAAAACATTTATTGCCACTGAAGAGCTGCATGAAATTTTTGCCGTCAACAAAATATACCTTGCAGAACTTCTTGGTGAAAAAGCGTCCGCAGCACTGCCTCCCTGGACCGTGGTGCTGGTGATTCGCGGCTATGAAAAGGAAGAGTTGGCATACAAGAAAAAAGATCTGGGGGCGCTCGCAAAGCAGCTCGGCGGCGAGCTGGTTACCGGCATCTCCCGCAAGGCTGGGGAAAAGATATTGGCTGAGATAAAATTACCCACAGGCGGTGCTCTGCACGATGCTGGAGATAACCAGTGGGTGCCGTTGGTGACCATTGCCACGGCCAGCCAGATAAAAGCGTGTGCTGGCCTGATGCAGAAAAATTCCGGCGCGATTATCATGCCCCTGCAGGCTGGCGGCTGTTTCTATTATCAGCCTGATCTGCGCTTTGAGTCAGGTAACCTGCAGAAGGCGCGCAAGGAGTATGCGGCAGTAAGCGGCAAACTCATGAAGGCAGGGGTGATGTTTCCCCGGCCATCAGCGTTGATTGCCAAGCAGCTGGCAGCACAGTACAGTGATAATTTTAAACTGCTGCGGTCAATCAAAAAGGCAGTTGATCCCAATAATATAATGAATCCAGGAAAACTGGGACTGTGAGGAGGTGATACCTGTGACGAAACAAGAATTGCTTGATAAAGCGTTAAGTTGCAACCGTTGTGGAACCTGCCGTGGAGTAACGCAGGACGCTGTGCCGAATGCAGATTTCTCCACCCAGTGCCCTTCGGGAATGACCCTGTTCGGCGAGTATGAGCCGGCAGGCCTTATGTATATTGCCAGAGGTATTGCCCAGGGTGATCTGCAGTGGAACAAGGACCTGGCCAAGGTCCTTTATTCCTGCACGCTCTGCGGCTACTGCGACGACCTGTGCAGCAGGGGGTATCGCCATACGCCTGCTGTTACCATCCTTGAAGAACTGAGAAAGATTGTTCCCCAGGAGCTGAAACCCAGGAGCCTGCAGAAAGCTGCTGCAGCAGCCGAGGTTCCCAAACAGCATAAACTTGCTGTTTTAAAGAACTATGGTGTTATTGATGTGAGCGGCAGCGGCACGGCAGACACGATTTTGTTTGCCGATACTACCCTTATTGCAAACAGCTCCAAGCTCAGCGAGATCGGGTTTTTAATCAAAACGAGCGGCAGGAAGCTCGGCTGCTTTATTGACGAGCCGCTGCCCCCGGTTGAGCAGGCACTCATCAACGGCGGACAGCAGGATGTGCTGGAGCGGTGTGTGGCCAGGATTGACCGGCGCCTTAAACAAAAGGGAATAAAAAAGGTCGTCTGCTACAACCCTGAGAGCCTGTCAGTGCTTAAGCGGTTCAGCAGAAGCGGCGTCCCGTTTGTTTCGATTACGCAGCTCTATGCGGAAATGCTCAAAAAGAAGTCACCGAAAAAACTTAAACTGTCCGCGGTTACCTATCAGGACCCGTGCCACCTGGGACGCTATGCACAGGAATATAGTGCACCGCGGCAGGTTATTGCCGGGCTGGGTCTTACCCTCAAAGAAATGTGGCGGTCGCGGAATAATTCATTATGCTGCGGCGCAGGAGGCGGCATGCTTGCTGTCAACCCGCAGCTGGCGAAGCGCTACGCAGCCAACCGCTGGGAAGAGGTCAGCGCAACCGGCGCCAAAACACTCATTACCGCATGCCCGTATTGCAATGCAAACTTCCGGCAGGGCAAACCCAAAGATAGTAAGATTATGGATTTAACTTCCCTGATGGCACAGGCCTATGGCTACACGGGAAAGGAGGCAGGGAAATGAAGGAGACCGTAAAAAAATTACAAAAGATCGTTGGTTCCGAATGGGTCAGGACAGACTCTCTCACGCAGTATTTTTACAGCTCTGATGTTATGACTTATTTCGGACAGGGTGCCCTGTATCCGTCCAATAAGCCGCTGGCAGTGGTCTATCCCGGCTCTGCCAAAGAGGTTCAGGCAGTCATCAATTTAGCCAGAAAAGAAGAAATTCCCCTGTATGCAATCGGCGGCGGCACGGTGCTGTTAATCGGCTCGATTCCCGGTAAAAATGATATCGGCATCACCTTTGACTTTCACCGCATGCAGAAGATTACGGTTGATAAGGAGCGCATGGTGGTGCGCGCACAGCCCGGTGCAACAGGTCTGCAGGTGAGCCAGCTGATGCGTGAAATGGATTTCGGGTATCGTCCGTATTTTGGCGGCAGCCCGGGAACTTCTTTGTTTGTTCCGTACCAGGTGTTTACCGGTCAGAACAAGATGGCCGGGTATCAGGACGGCATGGGCATTAACTGCGCTGCGGGAATGGAGATGGTTCTTGCAAGCGGCGAGATCCTGCGAACCGGCTCTATGGCTCATAAGCAAAGCCCGGGCTGGCCGCATGGACCGGGTCCTGCGCTGACCTACCTGCCGTTTTTTGCCAATGCCGGCTATGGCATAGTGACTGAGATGGAATTCAGGCTGTTCCCGACTCCGCAGGAAGTGGGGTCCCTGTGGGTGACCTTCCCGACGCTCTCTTCAGCATGTACGGCAATGTATGAAGTCATGAAAAAAGAGTATGCATGCGGCGCAACGGTTATGGGTCCCGGCTGCTGGACGCATGCGCTGTATTCAAGCCAGCACTGGCAGGAAGGCGCGCATTTTGTAAAAGCAACCCAGGACATAAACCTCATCGGCATGTCCTTTCGAGGCTCAAAAGCAAAAGTGGCTTTCGAACGAAAAGCATGTATCCGCATCCTTGAACAGCACAGCGGTGCAGTGATGCCGGACTGGATGGTTGCAATACTGGACGGCCATGAGGCAAATGCAGCAGGCTGGCAGCAGTGCAACAGCCCGAAAATCTGCGGCACGTTTAATGGCAAATCTGATTCCGGCGGCATTTTTGTTTCAGGCGGCGTGTTTGATTCACTGGAGAAGCTGGAAGATTACATGGACCGCGGCATGAAGGCTTACCAGCAGGTGTGTCGTGATAATCCGGAATTTCTGAGTCATCCGCATCCCACGGTAAGGCTCTATGCAAGCTGCGGGCAGACCTATCTGTCAATGGGCGGGCACTCCAACGCAGCAGGCGAAGTTATTTTTGTGGTGGACTATGCAAGACGGGAGTTCCTGCCCATGGTTGGCGCTATCAAGGCACAGTTTGACGCACTGATGCAGGAAATCGGCATGGCACCGCTGGGCGTGGGGCGCGATAAACGTACCTGGACAGAGTGCCCGGCACATTTCTCAATGGCGCAGATTATAAAGAAGGCGGCTGACCCGCAGGGCTTCCTGGCGCCAGGCGTGGCATTCCCGCTCAGCGAATAAATAATTTTTGAGAATTAAACAAGAAAACCCCCTCTCACGGTATCGTGATTGGGGGTTTTTATTAACCACTTGAAAATATGGTAATAAAATCTTCCCAATAAACACTCTTCGTATAAGAAAAAATGACTTGATTAGGTTAGCAACTGATTATATATTTTAATTCATCCATAGGTTTAGTAGAGTTGATAACCTTAAGGAGTATATGATGAAATTGTCCACCAAGGGAAGATATGGAGTCCGCTTAATGCTTGACCTTGCGCTTCACCGCGAGGAAGTCCCGATTACTTTAAAGGAAATATCAAAGCGCCAGGGAATTTCAGAAAAATATCTGTGGCATCTCATTACACCCCTTAAAACAGCCGGACTGATCCAGTCAATACGCGGCTCAAAGGGGGGCTATGCGCTGGCTAAATCGCTTTCAGAAATTTCCTTGAAACAGATAGTAAATGTTCTGGAGGGATCTCTGTCTCTTGTAGAATGCGTGGAAAAGCCTTCGCTCTGTACGAGAAGCAATGCCTGTGTTGCCCGGGACGTGTGGAAGGATGTGGCTGATAAAATATCTACCACGTTAGAATCAATAACGCTTAAAGATATTGTTGAGAGCCACAGAATCAAGAGCGGAGGCTCTTTTACCTATCACATATGATCAGAGCCTGTCCCTTCGCGCCCGCCCTGCCGTACTATGATGCTTTGATTCTTACGATGCGCAAGCACATGAAGTTTAAGATCGTCATCCAAGGTAGACCAGGAGATGTATCGTGCTGCCATAGCAAATAAACGATGCAGAAACGGGTTGCGGTGCATGCAGTAGTTGGTCAGGGGAACCAGCCGGTGCCCCAGATCGAGCTTAGCGCTGTAGCCGGTCTGCCCGCTTTGCAGCTCGGATGCGCCACCCATAGTTGCCCATTCCATCGCTGTTTCCCAGAGCCGAAAGTACAGATACCAGTCTTTAACAAATGCGTAGTCAATACCGATGAATTTGTTAATAACCCGCGAGCCGACGCGAAAACACAGCATACCGGCAATGAGTTTTCCTGTTTCCGGGACACGCAGCAGGATAAAGTAGGACACCGTTTGCCTGGCAATGAGACGGAAAAAATCGGGCGTGAGCCGCTCGAATTTGGTTTTGCTATTCTGGTAGGTTTGCCAGAACAGATCATAAAATTCTGTCAGCACAGGTTCCTCAGGGTGTTGTATGACCGAGCTTTCTAATTCACCCATGGCGCGGCTGCGTTTCAATTTTCTTTTAAGATTATTGCGTTTTGCAGACGTAAGTGTTTTCAGGTAGCCGTTAAAGCTTCCCCCCAAGCGTGGGACAATCGTTCCCGGATAGCTGACCAGCTTGAACAGTGATCGCTCTTTGCGTAACACGTCAAGCTCAGCCGCTGCATTGCCGGGGAAATCCTTCCACACGATTGCTGATGCGCCTGCAACGCGTGCGCGTTCACAGGCTGCGTCCTGAATAACTGCCGCCACATCACGCAAACGGACGCCGGAAATGAGCCCGACAGCTCCTTCATCAGAACACGGGGAGCCGATAAAAAAGGTTTTTAAATAGCGGAGGCGGGGGAAATAGGTGCCGATAGAGCGCATCAGGCGGGCGAGGGGAGGCGGAGAAATGATATCAATCGGCACATTCATCAGGAAGGCGGGCGCTATGCCTATGGGGACATCAGCGCGCGTCAGGAGCGCATACAAAAAGCTGAACTGGTCTTCGAGACCGCTTCTCTCAAGCGCTGCGTACCACCACCTGCCTTCCAGAAGGGGCGGAAAGCACTGCTCCCAGATTTCTGCGGGAATTGCATCAGCCGATGATACCCATGTTATTGAAACAGCCGCATCCTGCATCATTTCAGTCCGACTAGAATAACGCCGCCGATTATAAGCGCCACGCCGGTCCAGCGCATGGCATCAACCTGCTCACGAAAAAAGATATACGAGAGTACGGCGACGAACACAAAAGACATGCTTCCGGCAGGGAACGCGATGCTCACCGGGAGATGGCTCAAAGCCAGTGTCCAGAGCATGATTTCAAATATAAAGCAGGCAATGCCGGCAAGGATATTTTTATCCTGCCAGACGGTGCGCAGCAGAACAAGGGGCCGCATGTTCGCGCTGTTCAGCTCAGCCGCCTGTTTAAAAAA
>CAIYCZ010000062.1 GCA_903924805.1 uncultured delta proteobacterium
ATTCGCCGGGGTGTCAGCCGGACACCAGAACGCCGTCTGCTCCTTCCCGCAGTGCCTGCACGATGAATAACGGGTTCACTCTGCCGGTGCACATGACGCGGACCACCTTCACGTTAGGCGGGTAATGCATGCGCGTCGTGCCGGTCAGGTCCGCACCCGCGTACGAGCACCAGTTGCATAGAAATGCGACAATGTTGGGTTCAAATTCACTCATAGCGTTCTCCCAGAGCGGAAATAACGGCGAGCATTTGCTCGTCGGTAAAAGACTTCTGCTGCATCGCGCCGCAGAGACACGCGGCAACACATTGACCGCAGCCCTTGCAAATAACTTCATTAACCGCTGCAATCTGCAGAAGGTGGCCGTCGCGCTCAATCGTTTTCAGCTCAATAGCTTCATAGGGACATACCTCGACACACAGCTCACAGCCGCGGCAGGTACGCTCATCAGCAAATGAAACAAGTGCCTCGGTTTTTACTTTTCCCTGAGCCAGCGGGGTGCAGGCTCGTGAGGCCGCGCCACAGGCCTGCGCAACCGTATCAGGAATATCCTTTGGCCCCTGGCAGCACCCGGCCAGGAATATGCCGTCACTTGCGGTATCCATCGGGCGCAGCTTTGGATGAGCTTCAAGGAAGAACTTGTCCGTTGATTGCGATAACTTTAACAGCTTTGCAATCACCGGGCTGTCAGCTCGCGGCACCATGCCAACGGCAAGCACCACGAGATCAGCCGCAACTTCAACGGGCTGCCCCAGCAGCGTATCCTCCGCCCTGACGATGAGCTTGTCTCCCCGTTTAAAGACCTCAGCGACATTCCCCCTGCGGTACATGATACCCTCTTCTTTCACCCGGTCATAAAACTCTTCAAACCCTTTGCCAAACGCCCGTACGTCTATGTAAAATGCCGTGATGCGCGCGTCCGGTATCTTATCTTTTACCAGATGCGCCTGTTTGGCGGTGTACATGCAGCAGACCCGCGAACAGTATTCATTGCCGATCGATTTATCACGTGAGCCCACACATTGCACAAAAACCACATCTTTGGGTTTCTTGCCATCAATCATGATGTCCCCGAGGGTGGGACCTGACGCAGAGGATAGCCGCTCAAACTCCAGTCCGGTTATCACATTCGGGTACAGCCCGTAGCCCAGTTCCGGTTTTAAACGCGGATCAAATGTATCAAATCCGGTTGCGACAACGATAGTGCCCACCTCAACCTCAATGAATTTTTCTTTCTGCTTGAGATCAATTGCCTTTAAATCCTTGCATACCGGCTCACATTGCTTGCACTCCCGTCTCAGGGTATACCGGCAATAGGCTGGATTGATAACGAAACGCGCCGGCACAGCCTGGGGGAAGGGAATGTACAGGCACTTGGTTTTAGAGAGGTTCAGGTTAAATTCATCAGGCATCTCTACCGGACAGTACGCGACACAGGTGCCACAGGCATTACATTTATCTTCTACGATGTAGCGCGGTTTCTTTTTAATGGTGACCTTGAAATTTCCAACGTATCCTTTAACATCCGTCACTTCAGAGTAGGTGTGCATTTCAATATTGGGATGATTGCCGACATCCGACATTTTGGGCGTCAGAATACAGGCTGAGCAGTCAAGGGTGGGAAAGGTCTTGTCGAGCTGCATCATATGACCGCCGATGCTGGGCTCTTTTTCCACCAGATAGACCTTGAACCCCTTATCCGCAATTTCAAGTGCAGCCTGAATGCCGGCGATGCCGCCGCCTATGACCAGCGCGCTGGGGATAACATCCACTTCCTTTTCTTCCAGCGGCTCAAGGAGGCCTGCTTTAGCTACTGATGCTGCAAGCAGCCCCCGGGCCTTTTGCGTTGCTTTCGCCTTATCTTCATGGACCCAGCTGCAATGTTCCCGGATATTCGCTATCTCGAGGCAATACGGATTAAGGCCGGCACTACGCAGGACCTTGCGAAACGTCGTCTCATGCATGCGGGGTGAGCACGAAGCCACAACAATACGATTGAGCCCCAATTCCTTAATGTCTTTTTTGA
>CAIYCZ010000063.1 GCA_903924805.1 uncultured delta proteobacterium
ATCCTGGAAGAGTTCCTTGACGGAGATATAGAAGCACCGGCTCAACAGGCCGATCAGCTTGCGATCATACCTCAAGCAGAGCCGGTGCATTTTGGGGATCGTGACCACGTACTGACGGACTGCGAAATCGCTCAGGATCTCCTCATCGACGTGCTCGGCAAACAGCAGGCGCGCTTCTGACGGCAGGATGGACAGAAACACCTCCGCCGGGAACTATGGATTGGGATTGCGGGTGGATGAAAAGCTCTATGCAATGAAGGATTGCAGTCTTCTTACCGGCTTTAGATATGACGAGAAGCAGGGAAATATAATTACGCTAGAAAGTATTTCTTATGATGGCGCTGATTTCAACATGCTCGGGTCGCTTGAGATAACCGGGTTGAATGATAATTACTGGATATATGCCGGCCGCCCCTTCTCGTATTATCCGTACGGGCAATCATCCCGGGCGGTGAAGGTGTCTGACACGGCACTGGTGTTTACCGGCTCCGAATATTACTATACATGGCCGGAAACCAATGCATATAGCATGGTGATGAAGTCAGTTGACGTTTCTGACCCGCAAGCACTGCGTGTGGCATCTACGGTGACTGCTGACCTGCAGGGCGGCTTCCCGACGTTTACCTGGTGGGACGGCTCTACGGCATATGTTTCCTATGCAGTGCCGTTTAACGGGGAGCCCGGAGTTACCTATTACAAATATTATTATAAGACGGTTGACTTCTCTGATATACAGAATCCGCAAGTGTCAGAAGGGATAAACGTGCCGGGCAATGTGGTGGGAATATCTCTCAACCGGCAATACATCTATACGATTGATTATCAATACGCCTCTCCCCCTGATACATATGCCTATGAGGTCTATATAAACACCCTTGAGCCCATAGAAGGCAAAGCATACCTGCGTGACCGGGAGAAGATTGTGCCGGCAACTGCTGACAGCCATGAATCCTGGTACCCTGGCACTGTGGTTGTCCACAGCGAGAAAGCATACTTTGTCGTCAATCACTCCACCTGTTCTGAGGATTACAGCGCGTGTCAGTACGATGCGAAGCTCTGCACCGCAGACCTCGCAGACCCGCACGACATCACGTTTCCATCATCTCAGACCCTTCAGGTACAGAGCGCTGACATCATTGATGTGCAACAGAATAAATTATTCCTCTCCACCTACGCTGGTGCCGGAGGCATTATTATCTATTCGCTTGAAAACCCCCTGACACCGAGTTTCAAGGCTTTTTATCGAACAGATTATTATCCCGGGGAAATCGTTGTTATTAAAGATAAGGCCTATCTGCCTTCAGGGATGTACGGGGTGAAGGTAATCCCGCTTAATTAGCCATAAAAAAAACGGGACACCGGTAAATCAGTGCCCCGTTTTTTATGAGCAAAAAACATAGAAGAGACTACTGTGCCTTGGGAGCTTCTTCCTTCTTCTCCTCTTTCTTCTCTTCCTTCTTTACCTTCTTTGCTTTCTTTACCTTCTTCTCTGCCTTAACCGGTGCCTTTTCTTCTACTTTAGGCTGTTCTGCTGCTGGAGCTGGAGCTGCGGGTGCTGCCGGCTCCGCTGCGAAGCACAGACCGGCTGCGGTAAATGCGAACATAACTGCCACTAAAATCGCGAATATCCTCTTCATGCTGTCACCTCCCCTCTTAATTAAATAGTATGTTAAATTTATAGAGCGGCTTTTTAAAACAAGTCCTCTTTGACTTAAAAACTATAGTTAAAATATTTTTGCGTGTCAATCCAAATGCAATAAATTAAACATTAATTTTTTCTAATGAATCAGTGAATTTTAAGGCAGTCCCCAGTTACAATTGTCCACCTTTTCTTTAATTCCGCTTTTATCGGGGAACTTTTATCGGGGACAGCCACAGATTATTTCTTCTTTTTAACTGGCCTGCCTGCCTTGCCCCGTACAAAGCTACAATTAAACCGTCTCTCTAATCGCTTAACAAATCTTTCATCCCCTACCGGCCGTGTCCCATAGGCCTCCCGCCGTATCGTCTCCAGAAACATTCCCTCATCCGCCCCACGTAGATACCGTCGCCAACTCCCTATCAATTCCTTTATCATATCATCACCGGTTACCAGTGGATCGCTTTTTACCTTCCCCATA
>CAIYCZ010000064.1 GCA_903924805.1 uncultured delta proteobacterium
ACACTCTTTCCCTACACGACGCTCTTCCGATCTGGTAATAAATGTGCCTGTTGAATCAAACTTCTGGATGCGGGAGTTACCTCCATCACTCACATACACATTCCCTGCTGCATCAATTGCTATGCCTACTGGGACGTCAAACTGTCCGTCACCAGTGCCAAAGGAACCCCACTTGGTAATAAACGTGCCCGATGAATCAAACTTCTGGATGCGGTTGTTGCTGCTATCTGTTACATAGACATTCCCTGATGCATCAACTGCTACCCCGTTTGGCCAATTAAACTGGCCGTCACCAGTGCCAGAGGAACCCCACCTGGTAATAAACGTGCCCGATGGATCAAACTTCTGGATGCCGTTACTGTGATAAACATCCGCCACATACACATTACCCGAGGTATCAACTGCTATGCCTACTGGTATCCCAAACTGGCCATCACCAGTGCAACAAGAGCCCCACTTGGTAATAAATGCACCCGATGAATCAAACTTTTGGATGCGGTAGTTGGCGGTATCAACCACATACACATTCCCCGCTGCATCCACTGCTATGGCTTCTGGTCCCCAAAACTGGCCGTCACCAGTGCCTTGGGAGCCCCACTTGCTGAGGAATAGATACTTCTCTATTGCCACAGCAGGTGCGGCTGTTGCTGCCCAAAAACCCGCCATGATCAGCAGTATCAGCCATAATTTTTTTGTTGATGTTTGCATTGTTCTACCCTCCTGTTCTTGTTTTAATTTATAAAATTGTCCTTCCCTTTTCATTTGAAAAGTTCATTTGCTTGTCTTCACAAAAATAATCTCTATTGCCGTGATTAGTATAATTATCACCTCACTCTTCAGGTTTTTCAGGTTAATTAGGACGGGGGTGTTGAAAACCTCGAACTGTCATTCTGCGCGCCAGTGAAGATTATTTCGCCTTGGAAGCGCAGTTCTGGATGGCAGATTTATTATTATTGGTGATAACTCCCTGCGCCTTCCAGCTGTTAGTCAGCTGCGTCACGCAGCTCACAAATGCCCCATGGTTCTTAGCACCGGCAGCGCATGCACCAATCTGATCGCTCATGGTCGAGCCATCTGGAAAAACAATGTTCTGCACACTTGTGGAGCAGCCCTGAATGGTGATCAGCGGTTCCATATTTGAATTCGGGTATGGATCCTGGCTGTCTGGCACCCCATCGCCATCGCTATCAGCAGGTATAGTATGGATGGCCAATGTGTGTGCCGGTATGAATGGATCTAATACTTCTCTACTAGGCCAACAAACACATAAATCAAAGACAGGATCAGGAGTCGTCGTAACACGCAGTTGTGTATCCCCCGGGACTATTGACCGGAATTTCACTTTCCCAATTATAACGTCTGCGTCTCCATCAGGCGTTATCCCTCCAGGGTTCATAGCGCCTCCCATAAGCGTGCCTGGCCCCGACGCATCGATAATCCAGTAGGCAGTATCCCACGGAGGTGTATATATTTTCCCATCAACATAGGTAAGCCTGGCAGGATCAAACTCTATCCAGAATCCGGCACTAAGTAGATTACAAGGTACATCGCTCAACCATACGTCAACCGAAAATTCACTGTTCTGGGCAACGGCAAACTCTGTATCAAAGGTCTTAGCAGCCCCAGAACCTCCACCGTTGCCAGCCTCAAGCACATCAGTGGCATATTCCGCCGTATTATTATGGATGGTCAATGTGTGTGCCGGTATGTATGGATCTAATACTGTTCCATCAGGCCAACAAACCCATAAATGAAAGCTGGGATCAGCAATCGGAATCGTCGTAACACGCAGCTGCGTATCACCGGAGGCTATTGACCTGAATTTCACTTTCCCAACGATAATGTCTGCATCCCCGTCTGGATGGACCACCGTATCCAAATTGCAAAAAACTGCATAAAGAGTGCCCGGACCGCCAGCATCAGGAACAATGGGGCCACAGGCAGGATCCCATGGAGGTGCATATCTTGTCGCATCCACATAGGCAAGTTTTGCTGGATCAAAAGTAATCCAGAATCCTCCACTAAGAACATCACAAAACACATCTCGCAGCCATACATCAACGATAAATTCACTGCCCGGAGTAACGATAAACTCAGTATCGAATGTCTTACCACCCCCTGCACCTCCTGCATTGCCAGCCTCAAGCACATCAGTGCCATACTCTATTGCTTCAGCGCTCTGCTGCACCAGCAGGCTTGCCATGAGCAGTGAACATATAATAATCAAACCTGCGATGAATATCTTTCTCATAACATTCCCCCTTCTTTAAACGGTTTGTAATTGATGGAACTTTCTCCAATATAAAAAGCCTGTCTATTTCATCCCCTCCTTTTTTTAATTTTTTTGCAACTGCAACAAATGGTTTCGACTAAGGTTATGTAGATTTATTTACATTCCCGGTCTTAAAAACAAAAACCGCCATGCAGGTCAAAATTTAACCTGAAGGCGATCTAAAATTATCCAACTAATCAGCAGAGAGATTTTAAATCCGATTCGCTGAATCATAATCAGTACTGCACTCTATTTATTATTATTCGCTATTTTATAGTTTTGACCGTTGCTATTCAACTCCTTTGATTCCGGTTTTTTTACGTATAAAACCCTTATGCAAAATAAGGGTTCACAGACTGCTCAAAAGGTAGGTCCTGAGATTGGCTCTTCTGTTTTTTATGCCAAGCTTTTTGCGGATGTGCTCCCGATGGACTTCTATGGTCTTTGATGAGGTATTCATGAACTCCGCAAGCTCTTTTGTGGATTTGCCATCTTTTATGAGATTGGCTATCTGGATTTCTTTGGGGGTCAGGTTCAGGTACCCACCGGTAAGTCTGCGGCTGAACGAAGAGGTAATAGTATTGAGATTAGCGTGGATCATTCTCATTACCTCCTTGTGCTGAGGAGCTACCGTGCTTTGCAGCAGCTTTTCCAGGTATGGAATAATAAGCTGCCTGATATTGCTCATCACCTGTTCTTCCAGTTGGGTCTTATCCTCTTCGCGTTTTTGCAGCAGCACCCGCAATGCGCTGTTGAGGTCCTCCAGGCTTCTGGCCTTATCCTCCAGTTCCGCAGTGCGCTCTGCAACCCGCTGCTCAAGACGCTCGTTCAAGCTTCTGAGCTCCATCTCAGCCTGCTTGCGTCCGGTAATGTCGCGCCCCATAACAAGCACCTGCACAACCAGTTTCTGTTTGTCAAATACCGGGTACACCATGCTGTCAAACCAGCACCCGTCATGCGAATCCTCAAACCGGATGGCCTGCCCTGAGTCCAGCACCCTGTTAAATGCTTCCCTCCTGCACTCTGCAATTTCAGGCGGGAGCAGGTCCCACATACATTGTCCAATCAGCTCAGCGCTCCTGTGCAACAACTCGTTTTTCGCCATTTTCTTGATCTGCTTAATCAACCCGTTTCTATCCAGGCAGATGACCAGTTCCGTATCATCACACAGGCTTATTAATCCATTAACCATTGCCTCATAATCAAAACATCCATTAGTTCCATTGGTTAATTCATGGAGTGTATGTTCATTGTTGCGCCTCTTCATCACTACCCCTCCTGATATTTACTTCTTAAAATGGTTTAATGGGAACAACAGCGTTGTTTTGAAATGTATGCTTGATTTTTTAAATATGGTTCTATTGGGGTTCTAATTATTAAGGGTAAAGGGGACGGATTTATTTTATATGTTGCCTCAAAAGCAAGAAATAAATCCCCTTTTAGTCAGCGTGAATTCCTGGCTCAATGGGAGCCTTCAGCAATTACGGGAGGCGTGATTTCTGTCCCTCCCCTTCATGCAGCCCTGGTGCAACGACTGGGATATGCCGTTCCGGTGTCCACAACGTATCGTTTATTAGCGCGCCACG
>CAIYCZ010000065.1 GCA_903924805.1 uncultured delta proteobacterium
AGCGCCCTCTCGGTTATAGGGGTTCCCCCGCTCTGCGGGTTTTTCAGCAAGTGGTATCTCATACTGGGGACCATTCAGGCGAAGCAGTGGCCATTCCTCATGGTGATTCTCGTGAGTTCCCTGCTTAATGCAGTGCTTTTTTTCCGGGTGCTGGAAATTGTTTATTTTACGCCCCGCACGAGCAGTACCGGAGACTATGAACATCATGAGAGAGCCGCCACATTAGACAGGGTTCCCCTCAGTGAGCTGATACCGATGGCCTGTTTTGCCATTTTCATAATTTTGCTGGGTGTTTTCAGCGGCACGATAATTACCCATATTATTAATTTCGCCATACCGGGCACATTTTAGACACACACTATATTTATTATGGAGATCATACACTCTCCTTTACCACTGTTTGCATTGTCAGCGCCGCTCATCGGTGCCGTACTCATACTTTGCACGGGAAGCGCACGGCCCAATCTGCGTGAAGCCTGGACCATACTTGCCTCCCTTGCACAATTTGCCTTCATTTACTTAATGCTCCCCTCGGTACTGCAGGGCACAGTGATTGAGTGTCCTCTCATTGATATCTATACGGGTATGACAATTCTCTTCAGAGTCGATGCCCTGGGAATGGTCTTTGCGCTGCTTTCTTCATTTCTGTGGATCATTGTTTCTGTTTATTCGATTGGCTATATGCGGAGTCTGAAAGAACATGCCCAGACGAGGTACTTTTTTTGCTTTGCCATGGCGCTTTTCGGGGCTGTGGGTGTTGCGCTTGCAGGCAATCTCCTCACGCTCTACATGTTTTATGAACTATTAACACTCTCCACCTTTCCCCTGGTGGTCCACAAGGAAACCCCTGAAGCCATAGAGGCCGGCAGGAAATATCTCTCCTACCTGTTAGGCGGCGCAATGTGTATTCTTTTTTCCATGGGCTATACCTATTATATATGCGGGACCCTTGATTTCATGCCGGGCGGGATAGTGCACAACAGGGGCTCAGCGACAATTTTGAGAATCATACTGGCAGGCTTCATGATTGGATTCGGGACAAAAGCTGCACTCATGCCGCTCCATGAGTGGCTCCCGACTGCTATGATTGCCCCGACCCCGGTCAGCGCTCTTCTCCATGCAGTAGCGGTGGTAAAGGCAGGGGTGTTCTGTGTTTTAAGGGTAATCCTCTATATTTTTGGCCCTGCAGTGCTCAGGGATCTGAATGTCTGGGCAGCCCTTGCCTATGTCATTTCTTTCACGGTAATTTTTGCCAATATCATTGCCCTTACCCAGGATAACCTGAAACGAAGATTAGCCTTTTCAACAATCAACAGCCTTGCCATCATCATTCTCGGCGCTTTGCTCTTAAACGCTGACAGTGTCAGAGGGGCGGTGCTTCATATCGCTTTTCATGGTTTCATGAAAATAACGCTTTTTATGTGCGCCGGTGCCATCTATATAAAGACACGCAAAGAGCTGGTTAGTGAAATGGCCGGTATCGGAAGGCAGATGCCCCTCACCATGCTCGCTTTTGCGATAGGATCTGCCGGCCTGGTGGGCATACCCCCGGTATGCGGACTGGTGAGTAAATGGTATCTCTGTTTAGGCGCATACCGGTCAAACGAAGTGATTTTCCTGTTTGTGTTCCTTGTCAGCGCGCTTCTGGATGCTGCATATCTTTTTCCGATTGTCTATAACGCATTTTTCAGAAAAGCCCAGGAAGAACCGCCGCGGATCGATGAGGTGCCGCTGTCTATGTTAGTTCCTCTTACGGTTACGGCGATTTTCTCTATAGTCTTTTGTATCTTTCCCGGAGGGCTGTTTAAATTCTTTAATTTGGCAGGTCTTGTCGTTAAATCCATATCGTGGGGGATGTAAATGTTTTGGCGAAGCAGAAAGATGCTGGTGAGTATAATCGTAATTCTCGGTTTAAGCTTCTTTACCCCTACCGGTGAGGTCCATTTCTTCTGGGAGAAGCTGCCGGTCTTTAATTCATTGTTTGGCTTTATCGGGTGTATTGCCCTTATCCTTGTGGCTAAAGCCCTTGGAAAACTCTTTGTTCAGAAGGATGAGCATTACTATGAATAATGTGGTTCATCCGGCACTGATATTCTTTTGTGGAGCCCTCCTGCTTCCCCTTTTCAGGAACAGGGTACTGAAACAGATGATACTGCTTTTTACTCCTGCAGTTGCCTTTGCTGATCTTCTGTTCATGCCGCAGGGAACATACTGGATATGCAGATTTATGACCTATGAACTTATTCTCGGAAGGGTGGATACCCTCAGCATATGTTTTGCCTATGTGTTTGTCATTGCTGCGTTCCTGGGGATGGTCTATGCCCTGCATGTGCAGGAAGACGGGCAGCATATCGCTGCTTTGGTCTATGCCGGAGGAACCCTGGGGGTAACCTTTGCAGGGGATTTTTTCACCCTGTTTGCCTTCTGGGAGCTCATGGCAATTGCCTCCGTCTTCCTCATCTGGTACCGGCAAAGCAGCGCCTCCCTCAGTGCCGGATTCAGATACCTCATGGTTCACCTTGTTGGCGGTGCCGCGCTTCTTGCCGGTATTGTGATGGAAGTTGCCAGTACCGGATCAATAGAGTTTACCGCGATAACACCTGGCAATCCCGGATATTATCTCATACTTCTGGGTTTCCTCGTCAATGCTGCGGTCCCGCCGCTTCATGCATGGCTTACTGATTCATATCCTGAGGCAACGGTTACCGGAAGTGTATTCCTCTCGGTATTTACCACAAAGAGCGCCGTATATGTGCTCCTGAGGGGTTTCCCCGGTACAGAACTGCTTGTCTGGATGGGAGCAATCATGGCCCTGTATGGTATTGTCTATGCCCTGCTGGAAAACGATATCAGAAGATTCCTCTCCTATCATATTATCAGTCAGGTTGGATTTATGGTGTGTGGAGTAGGCATGGGAACCGAGCTGGCGATGAATGGCGCAACAGCCCATGCATTTTGCCACATCCTGTACAAAGCGC
>CAIYCZ010000066.1 GCA_903924805.1 uncultured delta proteobacterium
CGCTGCTCCGGGAGCGTCTCGGAAAATGGAGTGAGATCATGGAGCTCCCCGGCATCGCGGGCGGGGAAGCCCTTTCTCTTGGGCAAGGAAGAACGGCGGCGGCAGAACTTCCGCCGGTGAACTGGAATGAATTTGAGGGCCGGCACCGGGATGAATCGGGGCGGTCAAGAATCCGGTTCGAATCGGACCGCAGATTCATGAGCGAAATGCTGGCGGCTCTCAAAGAAGACGGCAGTTATCGCGGTCTCACGCTCGGGGAATTGGACCGGATCATCGGGGATGTCGAGGCGGCGGAAGAACGGATGAGTGACTTCTTCGGCCGGCCGGTAAAATTCGACGGGATTTTTCTTTGGGGACAGGTTCTGCGATAAAGTGCATAACAATGGGAGGTTCCTTGCCTGTGTGGAAAGAGAGAACCCGGTCTTCAATCTCCTTGTCTGAAACGGTGATGCGTTCATGCTGCCTCAAGTGCTCTCCCCAGGACTCAATAATGTACGATTCGATATAATGTTTAGGGTCTGTTATGTCATGAAACAGGTTCCACCTGATTGCCCCATCCCTGCAGCGGATTGTTTTCAGCGCCCGCATAGCATTTGTGAAATCAATCGATTTTGTCTGGTCAATGCGGTACTCGATGACGACGAGCACGGGGCCCTCGTCTAATTCAGGTTCATTTGAAATACTTAATGAGGGCCAGTGTGCAGAAGGGGTGAGATCAAGATTCTCGCCGCTTATCAGTCTGTAACGCTGTGTGACCAGTGTACCCGCAATCAGAAAAAAGGCAGCAATAGTAAGTGTCACGGGGATGCCTGCCCAAACCGCTATTGTTCCGGATAAGGTACTTCCCGCTGCCATGAAGCCAAAGAAGACAAGCATATGTACCGACATGACCCTTCCCCGCACCCAGGAGGGTATTACAGCCTGAATACTGGAAAGGAGTATTGAGAGGATCATCAGCCAGGCAATGCCGCCCGCAATCATGGCGAGTGCAAGTAAGGCATAGGAATGGATATATGCCAAAACTATCATCACCAGCGCATAGAGATTTGCTGAAAGTCCGATAATCAGATTCAGGGAAACCCTCTGTCTGAGCAATGGTAATAGTGATGCACCCAGAATTGCACCGCCACCGAAGAACCCGAGAAATCCCCCGTATCCCACTGCACTAAGCCCGAGATACTGACGGGATATTATTGGCAGAAATGCCCACAGACTGCTCCCAAAAAAAGAGAAAGGGATTGAATGAATCAATACCGCTTTTACCTGCGGTGCATTACGGACATACCTTATACCTGCCCGCATAGCACCGATCAATCTCTCCTCAGGAAGGGTCCTTTCATGGTGTTTTCGATGCCACCGCATAAGTACAATGAGCACCCCCAGGAAGGATACGGCATTCAGGATGAATGTAACACCGGGCCCGAAAGCGGCAACAACAAAACCGCCGAGCACAGGACCTATGGCTCTCGCGATATTAAATCCAACAGAACCCAATGCTATAGCTGAGGTCAAATCATCCCGTACGACCAATTCGGGTATGATTGACTGCCATGCAGGGTTATTTACTGCCGCACCCAGTGCGAGAAAAAAGGTAAGCATAAGGAGAACCGAAGGTGTCGTAATACCCGCTATTGTCATAATTCCCAGTATAAACGATATGGCAAGCATCCAGCACTGTGTGGCTATAAGGAGCCGCCGTCTGTCAATAATATCGGCGAATGCGCCAGCCGGCAGTGCAAGGAGAAAAAACGGCAACGTGGAGGCGGTCTGAACCATCGCAACCATAAAAGGAGATGGGGCGAGTGTTGTCATGAGCCACGCAGCTCCGACCTCATGCATCCATGTTCCAATCAATGATGCAACGTTCGCAATCCAGAGTGTCCGGAAAAATTCCTGCTTTAGCGGGTTCAATATGGAGAGCCTTGTATGCCAGTCATGAGACATGAACCAAATAATATATCAGAGAACCTGCCCGAATCAAGAATGTATTTCAGATTCTTGAAGGGATGTGTTCCAGAAATTTTTGTGATTTTTTAGTGTTTCATGTAAAATTGGAGGGTAAAAGGAGGTAAAGCTTGAAGGAATATGCCCCACGCTTAATCACTGGCGCTGAATGCTGATTGCTAATCGCTGAAAGCTGTACTCACACCACTGCCGGTTCTACGGTTACACGCCCGTTCGTTGCATCGAGCGTTGCATATACCCCAACAGGGATTGTAAGTTTGTTAATAACATGACCGAATTGTAAACCATAGATTGTGGGTATTCCCAGTGGCTCCACCTTATTTTTTATAATGTC
>CAIYCZ010000067.1 GCA_903924805.1 uncultured delta proteobacterium
GTTTTTAAAACAGGTGTCAGCCGGCGATATACGGCAGGCTCTCAAGGAGCTGGGAATCGAAGCCGGTTCAGTGCAGAACTTTGGCTCTGAAGGGGAAAATGAATACCTGATCAACATAGAATCAGCTGCTGAAAATCTGGAGCAGTTCTCAGAAAAAGTGCGGGAGCATTTTGTTGCAAAATTCGGCAAGGACAGCTTTGAAATCAGGCGCACGGAACTCGTCGGGCCAAAAGTGGGCAAAGACCTCAGGCAAAGGGCGTTGATGGCAGTAGGCCTCTCCTGCATCGGCATGCTCATCTACATGTGGTTCAGATTTGAGTTCCGCTTCGGTCTGGGCGCGGTTTTGGGACTGGTTCATGATGTGCTGATTACCATGGGGGCGCTTTCCATTACCAATACCCCGATTGACCTGCCGGTGGTGGCAGCCCTGTTAACCATTGTCGGTTATTCGGTAAATGATACCATCATCGTCTGCGACCGGATCCGGGAAAACATGCCGAAGATGACCAAGCAAAAACTTGCGGACATAATAAATATCAGCGTGAATCAGACCCTCAGCCGGACCATTCTGACGGTGGGGACCGTTTTTATGGCTACCCTTGCCCTGTATCTGTTTGGCGGAGTGGTCATCCATGACTTTGCATTTGCCATGCTGGTGGGAACTATAACGGGTACCTATTCTTCAATTTATGTTGCCTGCCCGGTTGTTATTTTCTGGGAAAAACTTTTTGTCTCCAAGAAATCTAAAAGACGCTAAGCGGAGAGCTGGCCAGTGATTTCAGTTACAGAAGCCGTTACTACCATACTTCGTGAAATCAAGGTCATGGGTACTGAAAGGACTGATATCCTCAGCGCGCTTGGCCGGGTACTTGCCGAAGATATCGTTTCTCCCTTCAGTATACCGCCTCTTGATAATTCAGCCATGGACGGATATGCCGTCAGACATACGGATAGTAAGGGTGCTTCTGCACAAACGCCGGCACGGTTAAAAATACTGGGGGACATCCCCGCAGGCTATGTCGCTACCCAGCCGGTGGGCTCCGGAGAAGCCTTCAGAATCATGACCGGTGCGCCGGTGCCCCGCGGCGCTGATGCGGTGGTGATGCAGGAAGATACTTCAGCGCATGAGGGAACGGTAGAAATTTTTAAAGCGTGTGCTGCAGGGGAAAATATACGGCGTGCCGGAGAGGACATTAGAGAAGGTGACCTGGTTGTTGCTGCGGGAACGTTGTTGCGGCCCGCCCATATCGGGGTTCTTTCTTCTGTCAGGAAAGCTTTTGTTAGCGTCTATCAGAAACCGCGCATTGCGATTCTCTCTACCGGTGATGAACTGGTAGATGTTGATGAAGGATTTTCTGAGGGGAAAATAGTCAACAGCAACAGTTACTCACTGTATGCACTGGTAAAAGACAGCGGGGCCGTTCCCCTAAGCCTTGGCATTGCCCGGGATACTAAAGAATCGCTCAGGGAAAAATTTTCAGAGGGACTTCATGCTGACATGATTATATCTTCAGGAGGTGTTTCTGTCGGAGATTACGATTTTGTAAAAGATGTGCTCAAAGACATCGGCGCTGAGATGAAGTTCTGGAAGGTTGCCATGCGGCCCGGCAACCCGCTTGCCTTTGGCATTATCAGTGGCAGGCCGGCTTTCGGGCTGCCGGGAAATCCGGTATCGGTGATGGTTTCCTTTGAGCAGTTTGTGCGGCCTTCTGTCCGGAAAATGAGCGGTTATAAACGGCTGTTCAGGCACGTTGTTGCAGCGACAGCGCAGGAAAAAGTAATTACCAAAAAGGGCAGAACGTATTTCATCAGGTGTATGGTGACCTGCAGGGACGGACGCTATGGTGCTACAACCACCGGGGAGCAGGGGTCAGGAATTCTTATGTCAATGGCAAAAGCAAATGGACTGATGATTGTTCCCGAGGATCGAGATGGGGTAACCCCTGGAGAAACAGTGAGTGTGCAGATTCTGGATAACGAGTTTGGTTCTACCGAGGATCTGAGTTATTAAGATAAAGGAGAGAACACGGTGCCTGAATCATTTGTAAATTTAAAGCGGACACACTACTGCGGACAGCTCAGGGCAGAGCATAGCGCACAACCGGTAACCGTCATGGGATGGGTACACCGGCGCAGAGACCATGGGGGACTTATTTTTATTGACCTGCGCGATCGTGAAGGGCTGCTGCAGATAGCATTCAGCCCGGAAGCAAGCACAGCGGCTTTAGAAAAAGCACACAGCCTGCGCAGCGAGTTTGTCATTGCCGTGAAGGGAGTGGTGAAGCCCCGCCCGGAGGGAACGGTTAACCCTGATATGCCAACCGGGGAAATAGAAGTACATGCTCAGGAGCTCATTGTTCTTAATGAATCAAAAACCCCTCCCTTTGATATAACCGAGAGAAAGGATGTGGCGGAAAATGTCAGGCTCAAGTATCGCTTTCTTGACCTGCGCAGGCCGTCTCTCCTGAATATATTTATGACGCGGCACCGCATGTGTCATATCATCAGAAATTATTTGAGCACTAACCACTTTCTGGAGGTGGAGACCCCGTTTCTCACCAAGAGCACCCCGGAAGGTGCACGGGATTACCTGGTCCCCAGCCGCATCGAGCCGGGGAGCTTCTACGCGCTTCCCCAGTCTCCGCAGTTGTTTAAGCAGATACTCATGGTGTCCGGCTTTGACCGCTATTTCCAGATTGTAAAGTGTTTTCGTGATGAGGACCTGCGCGCTGACCGGCAGCCTGAATTTACCCAGGTTGATATGGAGCTTTCTTTTATCCAGGAAGAGGATATTTTTGAAATCCTGGAAGGAATGATGAAAATCCTGTTCAGGGAGATACTCGGTATAGAGGTAGCAACACCTTTTCCGCAGCTCAGCTACCAGGAATCAATGGATCGCTTCGGGGTGGATAACCCTGATACGCGATTTGGCCTTGAGCTCAAAGACCTCACGCAGATTCTAAGGAATTCACAATTTAAGGTGTTTGCCAGCGCCATAGAAAAAGGCGGCGTGGTCAAGGGGATAACGGTAAAAGACGCTGCCCGTTTTTCCCGCGCAGAACTGGATGAGCTGGTGGAAGTCACCAAGGTTTATGGTGCGCAGGGACTGGTCTGGATACGGATAACCGCGGAAGGATGGCAATCGCCGGTTGCTAAATTTCTGGATGAAAAGGAAAAGGAAGGCATTGCAGCCAGCCTGGATGCTGCAGCAGGAGACCTCCTGCTGCTGGTTGCGGACCAGTCGTTTAAGGTTGCCTGTACTGCACTCGGTAACCTTCGCCTGCACCTCATCAAGAAGCTCAAGCTTGAGCCGTCTGATAGATTTAAATTTACCTGGGTTACAAAATTTCCCCTGTTGGAATACTCTCCTGAAGAGAAACGCTGGGCTGCCGTGCATCACCCCTTTACCTCGCCGGCGGAGGATGATATCCCGCTGCTTGAATCGCGTCCCGGCGATGTGCGGGCACGAGCCTATGATTTAGTTCTGAACGGAAGCGAGATCGGCGGCGGAAGTATCCGTATCCACCGCCAGGAAGTCCAGTCACAGATGTTTAACATCCTGGGGATCAGAGAAGAGGATGCATCAATTAAATTTGGATTCCTGCTTGATGCACTGCGCTTCGGAGCACCTCCCCATGGCGGTATTGCCGTGGGCCTTGACCGGCTGGTGATGCTTATGACCGGAGCCGATTCAATCCGGGATGTGATAGCGTTTCCCAAAACCCAGCGTGCTTCATGCGTGATGTCCGGGGCTCCTTCCCCGGTTGACCCGCAGCAGCTCAGTGAACTCCATATCAAGATAATAGTTCCAAAATAAGTTTCAGATATAAAATAAATCTCTACATAAGAAGCACTAAATCCCAAACAATATCTAATTACCAAAACTCAAAATAATTGTACGTGGCGGAGCATTTATACGGTATCTGTTCAGGCTTTCGATAGTAGAATTTAGTATTTAAAACCAGACAAGGAGGGATCTATGAGAAAAAAAATTACCGTCGTAGGGGCAGGCAATGTTGGTGCAACAGCGGTACACTGGGCAGCTGAGCGCGAGCTTGGTGATATCGTGCTGATTGATATTCTGGAGGGCACCCCCCAGGGCAAGGCTCTTGATTTGATGGAAGCCCGCCCGGTGGAAGGCTTTGATGTAGCTATTACGGGCACTAACAGCTATGAGGACACAAAGAACTCCGATGTGGTTATTATCACCGCAGGCCTTCCCCGGAAACCCGGCATGAGCCGTGAGGACCTTCTGCAAAAAAACCGCGAGATAGTTGAGCCGGTTACTCAGCAGATCGTGAAATATTCTCCCCATTGTTTTATTATCATGGTCAGCAATCCCCTGGATACCATGACATATCTGGCCTATAAGGTGAGCGGCTTTGCCAAGAACCGGGTCATGGGCATGGCAGGCATACTTGACAGCGCACGCTTCAGAACCTTTATAGCAATGGAGCTTAATATTTCAGTGGAAGAAGTGCAGGCCTTTGTCCTGGGAGGGCATGGAGATGATATGGTTCCGCTCATTCGCTACTCCACGGTTGCCGGTATTCCCATATCCGAACTTATCCCTGAGGACAGAATCAGAGCCATTGTTGACAGGACACGAAAAGCTGGCGGAGAGATTGTTAATCTGCTCAAGACCGGCAGTGCGTTTTATTCTCCCTCGGCTTCCGCCGTGCAGATGGCAGAGGCGATTCTTAAGGATAAAAAGAGAATCCTGCCCTGTGCTGCCTATCTTCAGGGTGAATATGGCCTGAATGATATGTTTTTTGGTGTGCCGGTTGTTCTGGGTGCCAATGGCGTTGAGAAGATTATAGAAGTGCCGTTAACTGCAGAGGAAAAGGCTGCGGTAGAAAAATCAGCCCGTGAAGTAAAGGAGAGCACTTCTAAACTTAACCGGTAAACGGGTATTAACCAAGCAGCCGGGAGGAAGCAGGGGCTCCCCTGTTATGCGGCAGGCAGGTAAATATCAAAAATTACACCTGCCGCAACATTTTTCCGCAACGTGATATGGCCCCCGTGAAAGGAGATGATCTGGTTGCATATTGCAAGACCCAATCCCGAGCCTTTCGCTTTTCTCGTAAAAAAGGGGTGGAATATTTTTTCTACATCGTTGTCTGATATACCCACCCCGGTATCTGCAAGAGTTATCTTAACCCATTGATCCTCTGCAAGAGTGTTTATGGTTAAGCTGCCGCCTTCAGGCATTGCATCTATGGCATTCCGGAACATGTTCAGGAACACTTCTTTAAATTGATCCGCGTCAACATTCACGAGGGGAAGCTCGGCTGCGTACTCTTTTACTGCCACGATGTCCCTTCTCTGAAGCTCATCGCTGAGGACCTCCAGGGTATGCTCTAAAATATCATTAATACACACCCCCCGCATGTTGAGCTCCCGGGGGCGGACAAAGTCAAGAATCTCAGTCAGCAGTGTTTCCAGCCGGTCAATCTCACCAATAATAATCCGCAAATATCTGTTTGTTGTATTATCAGCCGGGTCCTTTTTTAATAAACGCCGGGCAAAACCGCCGATTGCCGTGAGAGGGTTTCTGATTGCATGGGCGACCGTTGCAGACATTTCCCCCACGGCAGCAAGCTTCTCGGTCCTGACGAGGCGGTCCTTATTTTCCTGTAATTCCTGATATGCCTGGTCAAGCTCGGTTACTTTCTCCTGTATGTTTTGATAGAGGTTGGAATTCTCTATGGCGAGGCTGGCATTGTTAGAAAAAATGCGCAGCCGCTCCACATCACGATCTTCGATAGGCTTCTGGGTGATAGCATTATCAGCCCACAGAACCCCCAACACATTCTCCCGGGCAATAAGGGGTACGACGGCAAAAGAATTACACTGCATAGTCTTAATAAGCGCATAAGACACGAGCGGGTGAGATGAAGCATCCACAAGGTTAACCGGTTTTTTATTTTTGACAACATGGGTGAGAACATTTTCATCACCCTGAAGAGGGATTCTGATACTCTTTACCAGCTCGTTGACATACGTGTCCACGTTTTCCTGCTGCTTGGTATAGGAGCGGAACATTTCCTTAAGGCTCATCTGTTTGCCTATGATTGCGCTCCAGACACGGTGGGCCTCCTCAGCGTTTGCCGGCCCTACGGCCACTTTCCCTTCAAGATACGCCGCATCATCACTCAGCAAAAAAAGGAACGCCCGGTTGAAACCCAATCCCTGATGTGAAGTTGCCCCGACCAGAATTATGTCCAGTACTGATTCCAGGTTCATGGTGCTTGCCAGAGCCTCTCCGATTTCATTTAATATAGAGAGCTCCGCAACTTTATCATTGAGACGCTGCTGTGACTGGGTGAGCTCAAAGGTTCTTTCCCGCACCCGTTCTTCCAGGGTTGTTGCATATTCCTGAAGCTTTTGCTCCAGCTTTTTTCGCTTAGAAATATCACGTATGATGGAGGTGAAGAAAGTCTCTTCATCTCGTTCGAACGCTGAAAGGGTAAATTCGATAGGAAATGTAGACTGATCTTTTTTGATTGCCCATGACTCCAGTGCTTTCCCCAGTGAAGTAGCAATCTGACTGTTATTAACATAGATACTGGTTTGTGCCATCTGCCAGATTTCTTTGGGTGTGACCTGAGAGATATTTTTCCCCAGAATTTCATCCCTCCGGTAGTCTAAGCTTTCCTCCGCCCGTCTATTAAAATAAATGATGGTGCCATCCTTATCCGTTGTAATGATGGCATCATTTGCCGTTTCTAAAAACAGCAAGAAACGTTCCCGAGAGAAGGAAAGGTCACGGGTACGGCTGTCTACTTCCTGCTCTAACTGCTGGGTATACTGTTGCAATTTCTGCTCGGATGCTTTCCGCGCAGAAATATCCCGTATAATGGCGGTAATACAGCCGCCGACGTTGGTCTTTTGAAATGAGTAGGTGACCTCTGAAGGGAAGGTGGCCCCGTTTTTTTTCAGGCAGATACCTTCAAAGCTTTTATCTAATGGGTGAAGATGTCCTGTGCACAGCAGTTCCTGAAAACGATTATACTGCTGTTCCCGGGTTTCTTCCGGGGTCAGGACAAAGAACTTTTGCCCCATGATTTCAGCTGGTGAGTAGCCAAAGAGTTCCTGTGCTTTTTTATTAAACAGGAGTATCTCTCCTTCTGCATTACATATGATAATCGCATCGCTTGCCGTCTCAATGAACTGATAATACTGGGACTCTAACTCCTTTAATTTATTTTCTACACCTATTTTTCCCGTGATGTTTTCTGCGATTTCCATGAAGCCCAAGACATGCCCCTGTTTATCAATTACCGGTGTGCAGGTTATTTTATAATAAATCGGAGTATTGGCGGGTGAGCGTTTCTCAATCTCTGCAGAATGAACTTTTCCATCCTGCAGACACTGCTCAGCAGGACAGCCGGGACAATGCGTTTCGCTTCCGGGTGCATAAAAACATTGGTAGCAGAGTGCACCGTCTTCAGCCTGAATAGCAGGGAACCATTCAAGCATTTTATTGTTTACTTCCAGCACAGTAAAGTCTGTGGTTATGAGGGCAAAGCCGTATTGAGCGTTTTCTATGAGCGTGTGAAGAAAGGAATCCCTTAATTTTGCAAATTCTTTCTGGAGGTGTTCGTGTGCGTGTTTATATGGCATAACATATGGGGGAAACAGCGTGCTGTCATCCTAGTAGGTTTCTGTACTATAGTACAGTATATCCTAAAACAGGTGTGGTGGAAATATAAAAAATTCTGCGAGAGTGCTCAGGAAGGGCGCTGTTTTTGAAGAGAAAAAAACGGAGAGGCTTTTGCTGCTATGTCATGTGCCTCTCCGTTTTTTTTAAAACGTGCGAATTAACAAACTACCTTTTCTTTGCTGCTGGTTTTTTCTTTGCTGCTGGTTTTTTCTTTGCTGCTGGTTTTTTCTTTGCTGTTGCCATGGTTTATCCCCCTGAGAAATTTATGTGGTTGCCTCTGCTACCCGAAGAAATGAAATTTTCATCAGGTAGCCATATCTAGTATTAACTTTATACTTATACTCCAATATATAGTATGTCAAGTATTTTTTTTACTTAAATGAAAAAAATTTTTAAAATTTTTTTCTCAGATCATTTTGTCTTTTTTAAGCAGTAGCTTCAACTCGATACCAGGATGAATCCTGTCGCCTCTTAAGTTGTTCCATTTTTTAATGTGGTCAGGATGCAGATTATATGAGCGTGCAATGCCCCAGAGCGTATCTCCTGGTGCAACGCGGTAAATAACTTTTTTAAAGCCGTCTTCTTCTGCCGTTTCAGTTCCTGCGCCGGAGGCATTACGCTCCCCTGTCTGACTTTCATCCCGCTGTGCGGCATGGGGAGCAGCTCCCGCGTCAGATGGAATCAGCAGGGTGTCCCCCTCTCTCAAGGTATGCGGATTTTTTATCTCATTGTGTGCAAGAAGAGCTTTTTCTGATATGCCGTACCTGCGTGCTATCTGCTTGAATGTTTCTCCCTTCTTTATGGTGTGCTGGGCACGAGCAGCTTGTGACGCCGGGGAATGTTCTGCACCGGCTATTTGAAAACGCTCCGTAGTCCCCTTGGGAATATGCAAGGGATAGTCAGCGTAGTCAGGCGGCGTGCAATTTCTTTTTAACGCTGGGTTGAGCTGTTTAATCTCGCTCATGCTGGAGCCGCAGTACTGTGCAACTACTTTCAGGTCAGTGGCCGTGTCGACGCTGACCGTATCATATGTAACGGGCGTGCGGTAATTGAGAGACGTAAAACCATACGCACGGGGATTTTGTGCGATAATTACGGTCGCAATAAGCTGGGGAACAAAATTGATCGTTTCACGCTTGAGATGTTTGCGCTTATTAATATCCCAGAATTCTTTGCTGCCGTTCTTGCAGAGCGCATTCCTGATATTTACTTCTCCCGCATTGTATGCGGCAACAGCGAGGTGCCACGAGCCAAATTCTTTGTAAAGCTGTTTTAAATAGCACGCTGCTGCCTGGGTAGATTTTTCAAAGTCAAGCCGTTCATCAACCCACCGGTCAATGCGGAGGCCGCAGCGCCGGGCAGTTGATCGCATGAACTGCCACATCCCTGCTGCGTTATGTTTTGAATATGCTCTACTGTTAAAATCGCTTTCTATCAAAGCAAGATAGGCAAGTTCACGGGGTATATTTTCACTGTCAAGCACCTCATATATATACGGCAAATAAGCGGTTGATTTTTCAAGGCTGGCGCTGAAATCCTGCCGCTCCCTGGCCTGATAGTATTGCAGGTAGTGGTCTACCTGTTTGTTCCGCACCAGAGAAAACAGAGAGCTTTGTTCCAAAGAGTTATTCTGCTCATTGAGCAGAATAACCAGTTCTGTCAGCGTATCTTCAGGAGCCATATAGCAGAGCCGTCTCTCTGGGAGATACTCCGCAGCTAAAAAGAAGTCTTCGGTGAATGCAAACGCATGGATATCCTGAACCTCTTCACGAGCAGAAGGGACCGGTGATGGTAACAGAATTGCAGGAAGATTCTGATAGACGGTTTGACAGCCGTACAACAAAAAGAACATGCTGACTAAGAATAGCCTGATTCGTGCTTTCAAGGACATGGCTACCCTCCTTTTTTCATTAGTACGTGTTGCCGTGCGCTGTACTGCAGCAAAAGGCCCCGCTGTTCATGCTTTATGCGCTGCAGAATACACTTCGTCTGCACATATGTCCCCATTTGGGCTTATGCAGGCAGAGCACGTTTATGTTTTTTTAGGTGCTGCTTGTTAACTGATTATTACCGTTATTAGTTACTGAAATATTGGGGCAACAAAGGAGGTGAATAGACGTGTATGTACGTTTGTGTGGTGTCTCCCTAATTGCCTCCAAGAGCCTACGAGGTTAGCTGACGGGCTTGGGCTTGGAGGTGCCCTACCCTCTGGTCAAGAGAGATTCGCCCCATTAAATGGATTCCCCGCATCCGGCTGTGACGGATTTCGGCTATCAATTAATGTATCAAACTACATTATTTATTGAAACATTGTCAAGTGTTTTTTAACTATGCGCAATCAACCATCAGCCATTTACCTTCACCCAAAAGAAAATGGTTGTGATTGATTGTTAAAAGTTCTGTGATTGTTTAAATAGACAAAGAGAGATACTCTTTCCTCTCCTGTTACGCTATATATTTGTCTGCGAGCTTTCTGAATCCTGGCAGCGCTCCCTCAATCACCCAGTCTTCCACACAGTAGGCAATACGCATAAATCCCGGGCAACCAAATCCGCTTCCCGGCACGGTGAGAATTCTCTCCTGTTGCAGTTCTCTGACAAATTCAATATCGTTAAGGGGTGTCCTGGGGAACAGATAAAAAGCCCCTTCAGGTCTGATAAAGCTGTACCCCATTTCTCTGAGGGCAGTGCAGAGAAGGTCACGCTTGCGCTGGTAAATTTTAATATCCACAGATATGCCCTGAAGGTGCTGCACCACGCGCTGTATGAAAGCCGGCGCATTCACAAACCCGAGTGTCCTGTTGCAGAAAATCAGGCCATTTAAAAGCTGATCCAGCGGTGCTGCCTCAGGATTGACAGCGATAAAGCCAAGCCGCTCCCCGGGTATGGAAAGGTCTTTAGAGTAGGAGGTTACCAGAATACTGTTTTTATAGGCGCTCAGGATGCTGGGAACTTTCACGCCGTCGTAGACAATTTTATTATAGGGTTCATCCGAGACAAGGTAAATTTCTTTGCCAAACTCCCGGGACTTTTTATCAAGAATCTGTGCTAGTCCGCTGATAGACTTTTCATCATATACCCTCCCCGTAGGGTTGTTGGGAGAATTGATGAGGACCGCCTTGGTTTGTGGCGACAGGGCAGACTCTATCTCGTCCAAATCAAGAGAAAAATCATCCCTGGTTTTTACCAGCCGGCTGGTTCCATTATGATTATCAACATAAAAATTATATTCCACAAAATAGGGCAGCGGTATTACCACCTCGTCGCTCTGATCAAGCAGGGTTTTCAGAACCACATTGAGAGCCCCGCCGGCGCCGCAGGTCATGATTATATGCCTGCCGAAAATTTCCTTTCCATGCTCTTCAGAAAGATATTCTGCAATAGCATCCCGTGTTTCAGCATACCCGGCATTTGACATGTAGCCGTGCTTGCCGGGAATTTTTTCACCGGCAATCCTCATAAAAACGTCATTAAATTTGTCTGGCGGCTCCAGGTTTGGGTTCCCGAGGCTGAAATCAAACACGTTTCTTTCGCCATATTCTTTTTTGAGCGCAGCTCCCTCTTCAAACATCTTCCGTATCCAGGAAGCTTTTTCCATAAACTGCTGGATTTTTTTTGCAATAGCCATCATTTTCTCCTTGAAAATAGCCCTGTGTGTATGCGGTGCAAAAGTTTTACCTAAAAAAGATTAATTGTAAAGCAAAAATAAATACTCCGGATGCGCGCAAAGCGAACCCTTGATTATTCTGAAAATAGACGTATACTTCCATCAGGCGAACTGATTTTATTATCGTGCAATGGAGGAATCAACCGGTGGAAAAACCACGCATCATTTTTATGGGCACTCCCCATTTTGCAGTACCGTCTTTACAAATGCTCATAGACCGCGCAGAAGAAATCATTGGCGTGGTAACACAGCCCGACCGGCCTGCGGGCAGAGGTCAGCAGGTAATCGCGCCTCCGGTAAAGGATCTGGCGCTGAAGAGCGGACTTCCCGTTTTTCAGCCGGTAAATGTCCGCACTGAGCAGTTTATACACCAGGTGAAGACGCTTTCACCGGAGCTTATTGTGGTTGTTGCCTTCGGCCAGATACTCCCGCGTGCTGTTCTTGACATCCCTTGCTGCGGGTGTATAAACGTACATGCATCACTCCTGCCCGCATATCGCGGAGCAGCGCCGATTAACTGGGTGCTCATAAACGGGGAAACCGAGACCGGTATTACCATAATGCTTCTTGACGAAGGAATGGATAGCGGGGACCTACTTCTTCAGGAAGCCCTTCCCATACTTCCTGCAGATACTGCGGCAACACTTCATGATTGGCTTGCCGATGACGGCGCTCTGCTTCTGGGGAAGGCACTTGACCAGTTGCAGAACGGCGGCTGGAAAAGGATTCCCCAGGATCACGCGCACGCCACGTATGCACCTCTTCTGAAAAAAGAAGACGGATGCATTCAGTGGAATAAAAGCGCCAGACAAATCCATAATCAAATTCGTGGAATGAATCCGTGGCCTGGCAGCTTTACCTATGTCAGGGGAAAGCTTCTCAAAATTTATAATGCTGTGGTTGTTGAGACAGACCCGGGTATCACCCCGGGGAAAGTTACTTCAGTATCTGAACAGGGAATTACGGTGGCTGCTGGCAAGGGGGCATTGCTTATTAAGGAACTGCAGCTTGAAGGGAAAAAGAGGATGAGTGCGGAGGAGTTTATTAAAGGGCAGACAGTCAGGGAAGGAGATGAGTTCACATCTCATAGATAAAGAGGTTAATAGGTCAAGAGGCAAACAGGTGGAGATTTTCAACCTTTTCACCTTTTGGCCTTTTTACCCATTTGCCTTTTATACCAGTTTCTTCACCACTTCAACTGCAGAAACA
>CAIYCZ010000068.1 GCA_903924805.1 uncultured delta proteobacterium
AACAAAGGCACGCAGGCGGCGGTGCGGCGTCTTAAAGGATTTATGCTGCAAGCGACAAGAAATCAAAAAAACAAGGCTTATTTCATGCAGCTTGATATCCGCTCGTTTTTTACCAGCATTGACAAACACATACTTTTTGACCTGCTTGAACAAAAACTTAAGGTAAAGGAACTGCCGGAAATCGACAGGGATACCATGCTCCAGCTTTTACGAATAAATATCTTTCATGACTGCACGGGCTCGTATGTGTTCAGAGGCGACAGGTCGCTGCTTGAGAAGATACCACCGCATAAGACGCTCTTCAAATCCGGGCCGGACAGAGGACTTCCCATCGGTAATCTGACATCGCAGTTTTTTGCCAATGTGTATCTCAATGAGCTTGATTATTTTGTAAAGCAACAACTGCGCTGCCGTTTTTACCTGCGCTATGTGGATGATTTTATCCTGCTTGATCCTTCACGGGAAACGCTTCTGGCATGGCGCGACGAGATAAGGGCGTTTTTGAGGGAAAGACTTGCTCTTGAGCTTAAAGAAGGAAGCACCGTGAAACGGGTAGCGGAAGGGTCCGATTTTCTGGGATACATCGTGCGGCCCGGCTATATGCTGGTGCGGCGCAGGGTGGTGAACAACCTCAAGGCAAAAATAGACCATTATAAAACCTTGATGATGAAAGAAATGCAGATGGGCGGCAGACAGGTTACACGGTTTCTGCTGCGGACGGAAACTGTTGTGGGGCTTCGGCAGACGATAGCTTCGTATCTGGGGCATTTCCGCCATGCAAACGCCCACAATTTGACGGAAGCTCTTTTTAAGAAGTATGCATGGCTGCAAATGATTTTTTATCTGACGGATGGGAAAATTGAAGAACGCCTGAAATACAGGGGAACTTTCCGGTCGCTGAAGGTGCAGCTTCTTTTTTACCGGGCCCGCCTTGAGAACTGGGTGCTTCTGTTTCAGGTGGGTGGTTTTATTGAACTGTATGGCCGGGATGCCGTTATGGCCGGGGAGCGCCTGGGCTGTCGGGTACGACAGAAGTTCAGGGGTATGGAAAATGCCGCAGGCTTTCCCAGGCGTATGGCCGGTAAAGTTATCGGAAAGCTCGTATCAATGGGCCATAACACCGCGCTGATCGTGGAAGGCGGCGAGGGTGAACACGTTAAAAACCGGTATGTGCGGGAGCTGTACCAGGTTGCGGCATGATATAGTCGCGTGTCATTGCGAGGCATGGAGTGCCGAAGCAATCTCAATTAAAAACAAACAACACAAAACAATTATTACAAACAGAGGAGGAAAAGCGTATGAAAAAAAGCATACTGTATGTTTGCCTGGTCGTTTTATTCTGGCAGGGGGTTGCCTTTGCGGCATTTGTGGACAACAGCGACGGTACGATAAGCGATACCAGTACCGGGCTTATGTGGCAGAAGGCAACTGCGCCGGGAACCTATACCTGGGAGCAGGCGTTGACGTACTGTGAGACCCTTACCCTTGCGGACAAAAGTGACTGGCGGCTGCCCAACAGGAATGAACTGCAATCAATTGTTGATTACAGCAGATATAATCCGGCAATTGATACCACATACTTTCCCGGCACGGTGGCGTCCAGTTACTGGTCGTCTACTACCAACGCGAACTTTACTGACAACGCGTGGTACGTGAGCTTCGACAGC
>CAIYCZ010000069.1 GCA_903924805.1 uncultured delta proteobacterium
ACCAGGTTGCCCGCGATTTAGACGTCACCACGCTCAGGTATCAAACCGTTGATGATATGGTGAATGCCATCGGCCTGCCCAGAGAAAAGCTGTGCCTCTACTGCTGGACCGGCAAATATCCTGGAAGCGAAAAAAATAATTAAACAGCCCCTGTATAGTACCGAAAAAAGGCACCCGGTTATGGTTACTCGGGTGCCTTTTTATTTTCAAAACCGGTGCGGAATAATTCCGCGTCGTGCTATCTCTTTTGCATTTCCACGGTTACCTGCAGCGGTTCTCCAGAATATGAGACTGCTTTAAATCCTTTCCGGTAGCCGCTTTTGCTCACCGTTACCAGATAGGTTCCCTTCTTCTGGGCATTTTCAGCAATATTAATCCAGCCGCCAACATCGGTAGTCTCTTTTACCACCCCTCCGAGACCAAGCACCACAACCTGGGCACTCTCAACAGGCGTACTTGAACCTTTCTCCACCACGCGGCAGGTAATGAAAGAAGGCACACCATAAATTATGCCCATGACGTTGCCGCCTACGGCTTCAACATGCCCGCCGGACAGTTCACTGCCGGCGCTCTCACCCGGCACCTCTTCGCGCCATACAATTATAAACCTGTCCATGAGAGGGCTGTAGGCAAGTTCTGAGTAGCGCTGGTTGCCCTCCTTTTGACAGATGGGGATGTCTTCGCCTTCCGGCTCACCGGTTGGGCCAAGCCATTTGGCATATACATCCCAGTTACTCACATTGTTAAAGCCATTCCCTGAACCATTGCGGCTGTCATCCCAGATTAGAAAATATTTTTTTCTTTTTTCCACATACACCAGGTGCGGATAGGTCTGAGCTCCCGGGCCATCAGCCAGCACAAAGTCCGTCCCTGCCGGGGTTCCGTCAGCCCTGATAATCCGTCCCATAACGCCAGTCCCGTCAAGCGAAGGCCGGGAATCCCACCATGCAACAAGAAACTCATTGCGGTCAGAGTTGTAGGCAATGGCTTCAACCCGCTGGTCACCTTCGTTTTCCTTGCCGAAATCATCGGTGATCTTGATGTCCTCCACCAGCAGATTGCCATCGCCATCCATCAGTGCGCCGAATATTTCACCGGGCTCCTGCCAGGTGCTCACATGCCGGAACTCCTCCCAGGCAATGAGGTAAGTGTCGTCCTTGGGATTGTAGCAGGGATACGGATTGAACTGCACCCCCGGCTGAATACAGATCGGGATATCCAGCTTAACAATGGAGCCATCTTCTTTGAGGATGGTACCAAAATTATCCGAGTTGCCATTCCTGCTGTCATTGTATACCGTGAGGTATTGACGTTTCGTCGGGTTAAATATTGCAAACGGGTGGCTGGCATTGGTTGGAGGATTAGATACGCTGAGACCATCAAGGAGAATTTCACCATCATTTGCTAAAATTGATATATACAGATCCTGTGCAGTTTCAGGCTGCTGATAGGTGTATGCGATCATGTACTGATTGAGGAACTCATTATAGGCAGGAGTCGGCAGGGTCTTCACCTCCGGGCCAATAGAGTTGAGTGCTAAAAACGGCTCGCCCACAAGAGTCCCGTCAGGGGAAACTCTCTGGCCGTCAAGGCTGTACTCGCTTACCCCGCCGGCTTCCCTGACACCGCTGGTGAACCAGAGCACCATAAATTCGTTGTCAATGGAGTTATATGTCAAGCGCGGCATCCACTCGGTGAGTGTGGTGGTGGCTATCGCCACATCCTTGGTGAAATCCCCCATGCCATCCTGAGCAGCCATGGCAGGAACGGTAAAAAATAAAATTGTTAATACTGCAAACCGGAAACATCCTTCCTTTTTCATCGCCATGTACCTCCCTTTTTTCGTGATGTTAATAAAAATAAAAAGCTCCCATCAGCATACACGGCTAACAGAAGCTCCTGTCACTACATTTCCCCCTCTGTATTCAACAATATGAAAAACACTGTTTGATGGCGTTATCTTTCAAGACTATTTATCAACTACATAGAAAAATTGTCAAGCAAATTTTCCCTCCGGGCTAGTTTCATAAATGTATTGAAAAATATTTCAGATGATCTTTACCGCTTCCTTGCTGAAGAAAAATAAACCGTTGCCCAAAAAAGTCACAAAACAAAAAAGAGGCTGCGCCG
>CAIYCZ010000070.1 GCA_903924805.1 uncultured delta proteobacterium
GAATACGGGTATGATTACGCACTGGATTTGGGCAGCAACTTCTTCAGGATTCTGCATAGGCCCATTTATGAAAAATGGCAAAAACTTATGCACACCTATGGGGGATTACAATGACAGACTCTCTTCAGACCGCTGTGCCATTCAGAATGCAGGAAATCCACACGCCGTCAGCGTTTGAGGGAGCACTGTGGGCTGCGGTGGGGATAAAGGATGCGCGAACCATATTTCACGCGCCTCCCGGCTGCTACATCAATCAACACGTAAACATTCTGGTCAATGACTGGACCACCGAGATGTACTCTACAAACCTGTCATACGCAAACGTCATGCAGGGCGCAGAAGAAAAGCTTGAAAAAACCATGCGCAAAGTCATCGATAAAAAACCCGGCGCTATTATTATTGTCACTGCGCCAAGCGTTGAGGTGACGCGTGATGATGTTGAGGGCGTGGTGCACAAGGTAGGCTTCAGGAATACAATCGTTGTTCGCCCGCCCATTGGCGGAACGGCTGGTGATGGAAAGGATGAGGCGTTTTTGCAGATTCTCAATATTATGAAGCCGTCCAAGAAAAAAATCAAAAACGCCGTTAACATCATAGGCCCCACGTTTTCAACCTTTAACTGGCAGGCGGATGTCTTTGAGCTGAAAAGGATTCTCTCTGCCATCGGGGTTAAGGTACATTCGGTCCTGACGGCCGGCTCCACCGTGGCTGAACTGAAGAAAGCTCCCCAGGCAGCCCTCAATATATGCATGTATCCGTATGACTGCGGGGAAAAGGTTGCGGAAGAAATGCAAAAACGATTTGACATCCCCTATATGGATGATAGTATTCCCATCGGGTTTGAAAATTCCTCCGCCTGGCTTACAAATATTGCAAAACACCTGAAGATTGATCCTACAGCAGCGGTAAAAGATGAAATGACCACTGCATGGGAGTTCGTTCGATCGAATATGGTGTTCTCGGTAATGTTTGAGATGTCTGCAGCGATTTCCCTTGAAAATAATAATACTCACGCAGTCGGCATCAGTCACTTTCTGAAAAACGAAATGGGCATTGATGTGGTCATGTGCTCGGTAAGCAGCCCGGCAGCAGGGGAAAAGATACGCGAAGTATGCGACACCGTGCTGATATCCCCCACCATTGACGAAAAGCGCGAGCAGTTCGTGGCAAAATCCCCCATGGTAATATTCGGCAACTTCTACGATAAAAAAGTGAGCATGGATGAGGGGTTCACTAACTTCATCTTTGCTGACATCCCTACCATTGGCTACCTCAACACAGAAAATTGTCCGTTTATGGGCTTTATGGGAGCAAAATATCTTGTACAAGCCATCGTAAACGAAGTATACATGAAAATATTCCTTGAAACCAAGGGTGAGCTGGCCGGCCCGATATCATACGGAGATATTCCCTGGGATACAGAAGCGCAGGAAGCCCTGATGAAGGTTTCAGAAATGATCCCGCATTTTGTCCGGGCAACTGCCATGAAAAAGCTGCAACAGGTAGCAGAGCAGATGGCAAAAGAGCGCAACTCATCTATCACGCTTGCCATAATGCAGGAGGTTGCGAACAAATACACACCGACAAAATTCAAGGCAAAATTTTCTTCTGTTTTTGAAGGCGCAGGGGGTGAACCGGCTGAAGAGGCCGAGGTGCCCATTGACCAGCTGCCCTATACCATGAAGTGGGAAGAATCAGCTAAACAGGCACTTATTGAAGTCCCCTCCCCGTTCAGGGTGGCAGCGGTTTCAGGTACTGAAGAATATGCCCGCAATCATGGCTACACAAAAATTACTGCACACATAATGGAAGAGTTCAGAAAAGAGCTTGGTATGTAAGGAGGTGATGTAAACCTAAAAAAAGGGGCAGGGTCTGGCGCATGATATGATCTGCCTGTCTGACAATATGCAGCACCGCAGGACATGCTGGACCTGTACAAGAGGGTATGTAAACTATTTTTCACACATAGGGAGGGGAAAATGAGAAAAAGGATTCCCTTTATAACAGTTTTAGCATTAGGTATCACAGCGATTATATGTTTGGCGGCCGCCCCGCAGGCTCTGGCAATGATAAATCTCCTGGACGGGGACCTGCGGATTGACGGGTTCTTTAAAGAATACATGTTTATCCGAACGCATATTCCAGGTGATGAGCAAAGGTTCCATAATACCAACCTGGACCAGGCGCTTTCAAGCTTCCTGATTGAAGGGCTGTACAAGGTAAAGGAAGATCAGTGCCAGACCCTTAATCTTTTTGCCGGAATCCGCTACTGGTATGAAAAAGCTTCGGTCTGGGACAGCAAGCTCAACTCTGCAATACCGTCACATGAAAAAGCCAGATATCAGCATCCCGTAAATGAAAAAGATATAATAACCGAGGCGTATGCTGATTACATCCGGGGCCCCTTCAACATCCGGATTGGCAAGCAGATTGTTGTCTGGGGTGAAACAGACATCAAGCGTACCGTTGATATCGTTAATCCCCTCGATATGCGGTACGGTCAGCCCGGCGTATTTTCCTGGGCTGAACTGAAACAGGGACTGTGGATGATGCGGGGATTCTATCAGTCCCAGCTTCCCGGCACTCTGCTGTTTGAAGGCATCTACAATCCCGGATACTATCAAAGCATCAGGCTCCCCATTGAAGGTAGCCACTGGGGTCCCAACCCGGCCAAAACATCTTTTAACCCCGGGCATGGATATGGCATTTACAACTGGAGCGTTACAAAAAAGTGGAAGGAAGACGCACCCCCTAAATGGGCTGCGGATAACTGGGAGCTGGGTTTCCGGGTACGGGGTTTTACCTGGAATATAGACTGGACACTGCTCTATTACAATTCACGATCAGATGGTCCGGTTGCAAACGAGCACCGGATCGGAGCCTATGCGCTCAATTATGTAGTTCCCGGCATTATCTCCACGATCACTGACGGACCTATCCATCCAAAGCCCTATGATAAAAAAGTCTACAGTTACCAGCGCTATCAGCTCTTTGGCGGAACCATGCAGACTGCCATTGATAAACTGCATGGCTCGGTATGGCGCCTTGAGTGGTTTTATGAATATGGCCAGCATTACAACAAGGGCACCGCTGCCTCAACCAGCAATATATATGATACGGTAAAACGGGATACTGTCGGGCTCGGTCTCAACTACTCAGATAAATTTGACATCCCCTATCTCACCAGATACTGGTTCAACAACCAGTACTTCCAGGTGAGCCTCACCGCATTCTATGAAAAGGTTTTCAACTATAGTGCGGACCTTATTATTGACGCTTCGCGGGACCATGGGTTTGGCGCCAGTCACGGCACCACCTTTTCCTGGAACCTCATGCAGTTCTGGGACAGCAACGTCTGGGCCTTTGTCTGCACCGGCAGCTGGTCACCTATTGGGAAGGGGTTTCAATCAGTAGTTCTTGCGTATGCGCCGGGACAGCACTGGCGGTTTGAGGGAGGCCCGGTCATCTACTGGTCCGGATGCGGCACGAATCAGGGCTACGCTGACAAGGACAGCATTCTGGTAAGAATCCGCTATGAATTTTAAAACGGGGAGACACCCTCTACCCATTGGAAATCTTTCGTAATACAGTTTAACCGGTAACAAACTCAAGAGTAATAAGCGCCTGCTCATGAGGCATGAAACAAACAATTTAATAGCGAGCGAGGTTTTTTATGAGACTAAAACGAATAAAAAAGATGATTGCAGAAGCAGGCATTATTTCGCTGATAACCGGCGCAATCCTGCTTGTGGTACCGCATCTGATCCATGCTGTAGAAGTTGAGGGGTACGGGCCCTGCTACACTGACCAGGAACTGGCAAAGGTGCGGGAGTGGGAGAAAACCTGGGCCGGCAAGAAGATTGACAAGACCAATATTGACCAGGTTACGGAATTTCTTCCACCGTCCTATGCCAATGACGTTTATAAAACCCCCGAGAAGTGGAGTGAAAAGGAAAGTTATTACTTTTTTATTGTTCCGTATCAACGCTATATAGAAACACCGGGAATGCTTGAGGCAACCCAAAAATATGCCGCAACGGTAAAAACCGATGCGGAAGGGGTGATTACCAACTATGCCGATATCGCCGGCAGGCCCTTTCCCGCTCCGAAAACCGCCATGGAGCATATGTATAATTTTGACTTTAACACCCGCGGTGATACAAACATCAAATATCGTATCGGCCCGGTAGTTGAAAAACGCTCCCGGAGGGAACGGTGCTCTGAGCAGGAGATGATTGAAATGTACTGGGTTCACCGCGTAGATGTTGACCCCAGGCCCACGGTTGCCAATAATTCAAAGGCAATCCTCAAATCCACCTTTCTGCACCTGTTTACCCCGCCTGAGATGCTTGATACCATGATGATTAACACCCGCTACATAGACACAAAAAAGAGCGATGATGGCTACCTGTGGTACAGCCAGTTCCGCAGAATCCGGAGAATGCAGACCACTCAGCGCCAGGACACCATCGCCGGCACAGACATAGTCTATGATGATGAATATGGCTGGGATAATCACATCCCCTTGAACACCTATAAGTTAATCGGCAGAAGGGAGATGCTCTGTGCCCGGCATATGGATGTCACAAAAAGCTATCTGCGGGTGGAAGGCCAAACGGTTGCCAACGGCATTACCCGGGAGCGGACCAATGTTCTGGTTATTGAGGCATACAATAAGGACACCAACTACGTGTATAAAAAAAGGGTCTTTTATCTTGATCCTGAGACCTATGTTATTTACTGGGTTGAGATGTATGACAGCCTGGGCAGATTCTGGAAAGCATTTGAGTTCTGGACCAACCCCGTGAAAGAACAAGTCACCGGCTATGAGAAAATGTATATGGCTGGCGGGATTTTCATTGACTTTCAGAGACTGCATGGCGGTTGCTCCAAGGAAACAAAAGTGCGGGTCGGAGTACCGGAAGTGGACCGCAACATGTTCACCATCAGCTACATGCAGAAACAGGGCTATTCAAGCCACTGACACAACATATTTATAATAAAAAGGCCTCTAAATTATTAGAGGCCTTTTTTATCAAAATTAGCAGAAGAACACGGGCGTGAGCCAGTGGGTATCTACTAAAAAGTATTTTCAAAAAGAACAATGCAAGGAGGAGAACATGAAGAATCTTTTTATAGGATTGCAGGTTTTCCTTATAGTAGCATTGAATATCCAGTGCAAAAAACAGCTGACCTTTACCTGTGATGTAGATACCTCCAAAACAGGCTATGAACTCGCCGGGGCATATGATGATTGCCTTGTCTGGAATGCCCAGAAGACCATGACCCATATTGAGTCCAAAGATATTGATATCCGGGCCACCAACTTACCCCTGCTGGAATTCAGCGGCTCGTATGCAGCTCTCAATGCTGCGGAAAACTGGATACAGCCTTTTTACACCGTTATCCCAGAAAACATGAGCGCTTACGCGAACGCGCCGGCAAGCATCAACGGCGTGGTGCTGGCTAAATTAAAGTCCAAGGACAGCGTGGATGCTGCCTTTGGATTCAGCAACAGTGAGCCACAGGGAATTTGCGCAGACGTGCAGCAGGATGTTTATGACACTGTGCTCAACTCCGTCCTGATAAAAGAGCAGCGGGATAAATACCTGGCCGAGGGAAAGCAGCTGTCCTTCATTCCTGATGATGACCAGCCGCCGCTCACTGATAAAACGAACCCGGTAAATAACGGCAGCGCATGGCTTGAGACTGACCCGGCCACGAAAGTAACCCGGGATGGCAACACGTTCTATTACGAGCCGATGAGCCTGTATGTAACGCTTGATAATACCGCTATTTCTGATGAACGATTACGGGGGGTCAGGTATTGCAAAGTGTTAAGCCACCAGGCAGTACTTTCCTGGATGCTTGAGAAGAGTTTTGAAGAAAACCCGGTTTTGATAACCCCCACTCAGCCCGTATGTGACGGGCCCTCTGCTCTTGAATCACCAACGAACGGCAGCTGTTTGTTCTACTCAGAACTATACGGCAACAATTATTTCTGCGCCGATTACACGGGCCCCGGATTTACCCCGGAAAACACGAAAGAAAAATGCAACACAAACGCTGCCTATGAAAACGAAGTCTACAGCACCTCGCCGTGCAGTGCACGAACCGCTGAAATTGCATCATACATCCCCGGCTACCAGGGACTGACAGGCATCTGCGTTGTCCATTGTAAAGAGACCAATGAGTTCATCCTGAATATTTATAATACGGATCCGGAGCAGCGCTGCGGGGGCTTTGACTTTTTCACCCCTGCAGATCTGGGCAAATAACCGGTTTCAGCCGTGCGCTGTCCAGCATCGCGTATAATGAAAAAAAATATAACGTACCCGGGAGCCAACTGTATGAAACGAACCGGACTTTTGATTACCGCAGCAGCTTTTGTTTTCACGGCGTTCTTCGGATCTCTCACCGCATATGCTGTTGAATGCCTTCGCGCGCCGCTGCCGCCGGCCCTGGATGCTTTGACGTCAAGTAATGCGGTTGCCGTCTCAACAGTGGAAGTTGACAGCTGGGACGGCACGACCCCTGCCCCTATAGATGATAATATTTATTATGCCTTCATGCCTAAAAAAACAGTGCCAACGGTTGGGTTCATTATATTGCCAGGTGGAAATTGTGACCCCCGGTCGTACGCGCCTGCCGCCCATGCCATTGCCGCCAAAGGATTTTTTACCTGCATTATTCCCATGCCGTCTTGTATTGCAATATTCGGTTATGTGAGAGCAGATAGAATAATTAAAGACTATGGAAAGATTGAAAAGTGGGTAATAGGTGGGCATTCAGTCGGAGGTACTGCAGCATGCCTATATGCCAAAACGTCCAATAAGCTAAGTGGGGTGGTCATCTGGGCATCTGTGCCGGACCCATCAAACAGGTTAGATAACACCAGTATAAAGGCTCTTTCTGTTTACGGCACAAGAGACGGCAGGGCATCACCTGAATACGTTATGTCATATGCCATGTATCTACCTGAAGATACTGTGTATGTGGAAATTGAGGGTGGAAATCATACCCAGTTTGGCTGGATTGATCCTTCCCCGGATGCGTACCTGGAAGGTGATAATGCCGCCACCATTACCATCGAAGAACAGCAGGAAATAATTGTACGGGTTACGGTGGATTTTCTAAAACAATTTGAAGAGAACACATGCCCCGTAGTTAACCTCTTTGGCAGCAAAGACCTGCGAACCAGGACTATCCGCAGATTGCGCGATGAAATACTGGTTAAAAGTTCATTGGGTCAGGACATAATCGAATTGTATAAGAAACACGGCGCGCAACTGATTGCGATATTTGAGAACAGCCCGGTGATTAAAAATGCTGCCGGGAAGTTATTGGGGGCAATAATACCGGTAATAGAGTTTTTATTGTAAAGAGGCGCATCAACAATAATCTCACCATCAAATGGAAAGATCGGTGCCCGCGCACGCCCGGCAATTGATGATCTGCTTGCAAAAACCGGAGCATAACGGTGTCCGACATATGCCGGGTACGTCTCGGCAAGACCTATTCTTTAAAAATATATTTCCATCGGTAGTGTCAAGTATCCCTCCTTTTCTAAAGGAGGGTCTGGGTGGATTTTAAAAGATAAAGAGATTAAGAGTGGAGAGGACACAGAGGGGGTTAACCAGAGGAGAGATATTGAAAAATATTATTTTTTCTGTCCACCCTCCGCCCGCCTTCCAACGCACGCTTTATGCGGAAGGCAGACAGTGCTACGGAGGCCGGGTGCTTCGGAGGACGGGCGTTCTCTGTGGTTAATTTTTGACAATACGTTTCCATCAATCAGAGGCAAATTTATGAAGATACAAAAATTAATTATTTTTTTTATACTATCACTATTCATGTTTTTTAGTTTTAGTGCTTATGAGGTGGCAGCTCAATTGA
>CAIYCZ010000071.1 GCA_903924805.1 uncultured delta proteobacterium
GCTCCAGCTGCGGGGCATGATTGTTTGAAGAAGGCAGCCAAGGCAACGATGCAGAGAATTCTTGACGGGCATCCAATCCGTCCACATAAGATTGCCTACTATCTGGAGCGACGCGATCCTGATTTTGAGCAGAAGATGACGAATATTTTGTGCGTATACAAGGAAGTCAATGTTCAAAATGCGGCAACGGTGATTATTCCGCTCCAAAGTTTCCACTGATTACGGTGGAAAGTTTCCACCCATAACGCCCGAAAGTTTCCAGTCATTCCGCCGCAAAGTTTCCACCCGTTACGGTCAAAGTTTCCACTTTTGCATAATTTCTTGAAGCGACGCTGGCTAAACACTCAAGCCATGTATAAGCTTCCTGAAAAAACTCTTCAGGAGGCAGCAATGGCGAACAGGAGGATATGTATGCGAAGCATCAAGGAAATACTGCGACTAAAATATGCTCATGGGCTTTCAAACCGTGAGATAGCTCTCAGTTGCGGAGTATCCCATACGGTAGTAAACCACTATGTTCTTCGGGCACAGCAGGCAGGCATTATATGGCCTTTGCCAGAAAACATGGATGAGGGCACCCTTGAAAGCAGGCTTTCCCGCAATGAACGCAACGAGGCCGTTGCTGACCCCAACGGGATGCCGCCGATGCAGTATTTGTATAACGAGTTAAAGCGTAAGGGCGTAACGCTGCAGCTTTTGTGGTACGAGTACAAACAGGCAAACCCGCAGGGGTATCAATACAGCTGGTTTTGTGAGCAGTACCGGCTCTGGCTTAAAACACTTGATGTGACCCTGCACCAGGAGCACCGGGCAGGCGAGAAGCTTTTTGTAGACTGGGCCGGACAGACCATGCCGCTGCAAGACCCAAAAACCGGAGCAATAACCCAGGTCCAGATATTTATTGCCTGTCTTGGGGCAAGCTCCTACACCTATGCCGAGGCACGGTTAAGCCAGCAGTTACCGGACTGGATAGGTGCACATGTACATGCGTTTGAGTTTTTTGGCGGCGTGCCCGAGATTGTAGTTCCTGATAATCTCAAGGCAGGGATTAAAAGCCCGTGCCGGTATGAGCCTGCTGTGAATCCTACCTATCAGGATCTGGCCACACATTATGGGATAGCTGTTATTCCTGCCCGGCCAGACCATCCCCGGGACAAAGCAAAGGCTGAGTCTGCAGTTGGGTTTGCCGAGCGGTTTATCCTGGCAGCCCTGCGAAACAGAACCTTCTTCAGCTTTGCAGAGATCAATTATGCAATCCGGGAAAAACTTGTAGCGTTAAACTCAAGGAAGTTCCAGAAGCTTGACACCTCCCGCAGGGAACTGTTTGAGCAGCTTGATAAACCCGCATTAACTCCTCTGCCTGAGCATCGGTATGAGTATGCCCAGTGGAAAAAAGCAACCGTGAATGTCGATTATCACATAGACGTAGAACATTGTTATTACAGCGTACCCTATCAGCTGGTCAAAAGGGTCGTTGATGTGCGGGTAACAGCCGCAACGGTTGAAGTGCTGTATAAAAACAAGCGTGTGGCAAGTCATTCCCGAAAACATAAAAAGGGTGAATACAGCACCCTTGATGAACATATGCCGGAGCGGCACAAAAAATACCTTGAGTGGACACCGGCACGGATCATCCGGTGGTCGGGAGAAGCAGGCCCCAACACGCAAAGGCTCGTTACCGAGATTATTGCCAGTAAGCCGCATCCCCAGCAGGGCTACCGTGCCTGCCTTGGGATTATGCGGCTGTCAAAGGACTATGGAACTGAGCGGCTTGAGGCTGCAAGTGCCAGAGCACTGAGAATCCAGTCTCTGTCCTACAAAAGTGTTAAGTCGATTTTAAAGCACAACCTTGATCGTCAGGAACTACCCGTAGAGCAGTCTGAAACAAGTAAAAACGCCGTTTCTCATGAAAACATACGGGGCAAACACTATTACAACAACAATGACCAATCTCCGGAGGAATCCTATGCTTAATGAACAGACCTTTGAAAAACTCTACAGCCTGAAACTCCACGGCATGGCTCAGGCTTTACAGGAACAACTTAAACACCCCGACATTACAGAGTTGTGCTTTGATGAACGGTTTGCCCTTCTTGTTGACCGCCAGTGGTCATGGAAGGAAAATAAACGGCTTGAGCGGCTGCTGGGAAACGCAAAACTTAAAATCAATGGCTGTATCGAGGACATTGACTATAAGAAGCACCGGGGTGTTGACAAGTCGGTCATTCTCAGTCTTGCCGGCTGTGAATGGATCACCCAGGCTCAGAACATCATCATTACCGGTCCTACGGGTGTGGGCAAGACCTACCTTGCCTGTGCTCTTGCCAACTGTGCCTGCAGGAACGGATATACTGCCCTGTATATTCGCTGTCCACGACTCTTCCAGCACCTTGCCATTGCACGGGGTGACGGCTCCTATACAAAGCTTATGCATAAACTCTCAAAAACAAAAGTCCTTATCCTTGACGACCTAGGCCTTGCACCGCTGACTGATGCGGAACGCAGAGACATGCTTGAGGTTCTGGAAGACCGCTATGACCTCTCCTCAACGATTGTAACCAGTCAAGTGCCCACGGATCTGTGGCATGACTGTATCGGTGATCCCACCATTGCCGATGCAATCCTTGATCGTCTCATACACAACTCACACAAAATCACGTTGAAAGGAGGTTCGATGAGAAAACAACTACCAAAGAAATCTTAGCCTTGACTTAAAATTGCAGCTATGACATTCACTGATTGACTATCGTCGCTTCGCTCCGACAGGGTAGAAGTTTCCTAACAGGTGGGTTTTGCGGTAATGGTAATGCCCGGTTCGATCATCGATCGTTGATTGTAGGGCAATTATGAAAGCTGTTTTTTTGAATAACCCCCTACACCGTCGCTTCGCTCCGTCTTTCGATGGAAACTTTGGACTGGAACAGGTGGAAACTATGGAGCGTTATACCTGGAAACTTTCAGCGGAATAGGCAGGCAAGGACATAACCAGCAAATTTAACCTCCAGAAAGACGAAACTCAAAAGCAAGGAACATTAACAGAGCCAAAACAAAA
>CAIYCZ010000072.1 GCA_903924805.1 uncultured delta proteobacterium
ATCGCAAGCCTGCCGGTTGCGGTAAATATTAACTGTCATGCACACCGGCACAAGGAAGTGATTCTTTAATTTATAATCTGGAAATCAGGAGTTCTTTACTGGGACGTAGATTTTCAGGATTTCAATTAGTTGCAGAAGACCACGGTTGTGAGCCCGGGGGTATCTGCTTTTATCTTCCTGATTTCATGAGTTCCAGATTTAACCGTATTCTTAATTATTTATTAAAGGTAGAGGTATTTTCCCCGTTCCTCATGATTAAAAGAGAAATCAATGGAAGAGATAATTTTAACCCCTCCCGTAACTGATAGTGATGTGGGAAAGCTTAAAAGTGGTGACCGGGTGCTGATTACCGGAGATATTTTTACGGGAAGGGATGCGGCACACAAACGGCTGGTTGACCTTCTGGATGAGGGTAACGATCTTCCGTTTGATATTAAAGGGCAGATCATATATTTTGTGGGCCCCACCCCGGCCCGTCCCGGCCAGCCCATTGGCTCTGCAGGCCCAACCACCAGCTACCGCATGGATGCCTATTCGCCCCGGCTTATTGCTCAGGGGCTGAAGGGCATGATCGGTAAAGGAGCGCGGTCATCTGAAGTGCTTGAAGCCATGCAGCGATTCAAGTGTGTCTATTTTGCGGCTATTGGCGGAGCCGGGGCACTTATTTCCCGGTGTATTAAACGCTCAGAAATTATTGCCTATGAGGACCTGGGACCTGAAGCGATACGCAGACTACGCGTGGAAAGGTTCCCGGTTTTTGTTGTCAATGATATTTACGGGAATGATCTGTACAAGGCGGGATTAAAACAATATGCTCGTCTGTAATGCCCCTGCCTTATGCATCCCCGAAAGCAGCACGTTTGTCATTGTCCCGGCAGCTTTTTATGAATTGTGGTCATTTTTTATAACTAATATTGAAATGAAATTTACTCTATGGTAATATCAGCCATTTTTTGATTACCAATACTACTGGAGGAGTATCATATGTTTGTCTGGGTATTTCATCGTATCAGCGGTCTGGTCATGATTGCGCTATTTGGCTTTAAAATATACAGCGGATTTGGCACGGCAGGGGCACTAGGACAGGATGTAGTTCCCTACTGGACAAAGCTCCACAGCAATCTTGCAGTGGATATGGTTGCAATCTTTCTTTTTATCTACCACAGCCTCTACGGGGTGAGGACCTGCCTGGTTGATCTGGGGCTCAAGAGACAGGAGAAACAGCTGTTCTGGGGACTCTCTGCAGCAGGCCTGGCGATTTATGGTTTTGTGTGCTTTCAGTGGTTGTTTAAATAAAGAATTCATTAACCTCAGAGCACAGAGGGCGCAGAGATTTTTATACAATAACAAATTTTTCTCCGCGGTCTCTGCGTACTCTGCGGTAAATTAGGGGATTGAATGGGTTTATGATTAAACACGACGTATTGGTAGTAGGAGCTGGACTTGCGGGTTTGCGGGCTGCGGTTGGTACTTCTAAACGCTATGACACCGCTGTGCTGTCCAAAGTCCATCCCGTGCGCTCCCACTCGATTGCTGCCCAGGGCGGCATGAATGCAGCACTTGCCAACGTGGAAGGCTCCAAAGACGATACCACGGAGAAGCATACCTTTGATACTATCAAGGGCAGTGATTACCTTGCTGACCAGCCTGCAGCACGGGTGATGTGTGAGCAGGCGCCGCTTCTGGTCTATGAGCTTGAGCACTGGGGTTGCCCGTGGAGCAGGCTTGAGGATGGCCGCATTGCCCAGCGCCCGTTCGGCGGCGCAGGCTATCCGCGCTGCTGCTATTCTTCCGACCGCACCGGTCACGTTATGCTGCACACCCTGTATGAAAAGTGCGTGGAGCTCGGGGTCAAGGTATATGAAGAATGGCTGGCGCTCTCCCTTGCCATTGATAACGGCCGGATTCACGGCGTCATCGCCATGGAGATGTCCACCGGCAGGCTGGAAATGTTTGCGGCAAAGACCGTCGTTATCGCTACCGGCGGCTACGGGCGCCTTTTTGCGCGCTCCAGCAACGCCCTCATCAACACCGGCTCGGGCATCGCCCTTGCCTACGAGGCAGGGCTTCCCATTGAAGACATGGAGTTTGTGCAGTTCCACCCCACCACCCTCTACGGCACCAATATCCTGATGACCGAAGGGGCGCGCGGTGAAGGCGGCTACCTGATCAACAACCGCGGGGAGCGGTTCATGGAGAAGTACGCTCCGTCGGTCATGGAACTGGCTCCCCGGGATATTGTGTCCCGAAGCATTCAGACCGAGATCAATGAAGGCCGCGGGTTCAACGATGAGTATGTGCATCTTGAA
>CAIYCZ010000073.1 GCA_903924805.1 uncultured delta proteobacterium
AGTGCATTAGAATACGTGCTCAGAAATAACGGCTTCAAGATTGTATCATGTATTGTCCCCAAACCAATACAAACGGCAGGCAGTAAAAAGGCAACCATATTGATGCGCAGTCTCATCTACCGGCTGGCAAAGCTTGGCATGTTCCCGCCACAGGATATCCTGTGCATAGCGGAGAAAGCTCGATAGCCGGGAATACGGTGTGATTATGTAATCAGCAGAAATGCTGGCAGTCTATTGCTGGTACACAGAGGATGGAGATTGTTGCAAGATCAATTGCATCGTATAGAAGGGAAGAACCTGACAATCTCTTGTTCAAAGAATTTGCGGTCTCGGTAATGAATGGTGTGCAACCCCTTGCCCTGCGCCCTTTCAACATTTGCCAGACGGTCATCTACAAAAAGCGCCTGCTCCGGGAGAATGTTCATAGCATATACCACATCATCAAAGATGGTCGGATCCTGCTTTGATTTCCCCACGTGGTAACTGTTAAAAACCCGCTCAAACCATTGAAAAAAATTGTATGCTTCATTAAGCTCATCGAGCCAGTTTGTCTGGTCGCTTAAAATTGCCAGACGGATGCCTGCTCCTTTAAGCTGCTCAACAATCTTCATCATCCATGGCCGTAACTGAAAACGGGAAAGCACCTCACTGCGCAGGTCTGCATCAGAGCCTGTTATGCCGGTCTGCTCCCGCAGTGTTTGCCAGAACTCGCTCTCATCCATCCTGCCGGTGACAAACCCATCTGCAAAAATCACCGCAGAGGCCCTTTTTACAAAAAGGGCAGGATCTAATTTGTTGAGTAAAGCAATGGAGATGAGCCCGTCTCTGAAACCTTCTTCTGACAGCACGCCGCCAAAATCAAATAACACTACCCGTACGGCACACGGCTGGATAATCAACTCTTCAACTCCCTAACTCCACAACTCTTTTACTCAATAAAAAAAAGGTAATAGAATGTTGAGGCGGTTGCCCATAAAAGAATCAGGACGGTAATTATCACACAGGCAGTGGCAAGGAGTTTATGCACATAGGTTTCCTGTTTTTTTTCGCCATACCCCAGCAAAAATCCTAAAGCTATACCGGCAGCAAGGCCACCCCCGTGGCCCCAGTTGTTAATGCCCGGTATCAGCAGGCCAAAGATACCCAGACCTATCACCCAGCCTGAGAGCTGTTTAAACAGTGCCTGTCCATATGAACCGCCGCGGCTCTTACCGTAGTAAAGGATAGAACCGATGAGAGCACAGATGCTGGCAGACGCCCCGATAGTGAAGGGGACACCGGCAAAAAATGATATCAGAAATCCGCTGGCACCGCCCAGTGTATACAGTATCACCATTCGGTACAGCCCGTATTCCTGCAATACCAGAGGACCTATCTGGGCTAACGCGGTCATGTTAAAAAAGACGTGAAGGATCCCTGCGTGCAGATATCCGGCTGACAACAGACTCCACCATCTATGGAGCCGTTCGATAGGGATGGTGCCAGTGGCTCCCATAAGCAGCAGTATATTGTTTGAAGGGGACAGGAGGGTCAATGGGTTTGCCGATACGTTAAGAGAAGCTCTGCTCAAAAATATTGAGATCACATACAGAACCACATTGGCTATGATAAGGTTCCTGATGATGGTATCCGGGTTTAAGGAAAAAGCCTGCATTAAACTATTTTTCCACCACGAGCCGGGCCGCGCTATGCCGCAATACGGGCATACCGGCTCGTCAAAACTGATAAGCCGTCTGCAATTGGGACAGAGTATTGATCGTCGTTCTGAGCTGGTCATAATTTGTATATGGAAAATTTAATCAGGAAACGAGGAACTCAAAAACAAAACCTCAATCTAAATTAATTTTCCTGATTTCCTCCAGTTCCAAATTTAAAATATTGTATCCTGCTTTTCAGCAGTTAAACTTCCCGTTGTCATAGATGACAGTCTTTTTACCGGACTTTAAATGGGCGGTTATTGTTTTCCGTTCCGTGTTTATCAGGTCCCAGTGAAGCGCAGAGTCGTTAAAGCCGAGCTGCTCCTTTACCTTCCTGGTCAAAAGGGCCGGGTTGCCGCTGTATGTATCCGAATATGAAGAACCAACAGCCAGATGGCAGTTGCCATAGCGGCCCCCATAATTTTCATCATATAAGGTATTTGCCATGAACGTATCAATTTTTGAGAACCGGATATCGGTCAAAGAAAACTCGCCGACTTTATTTGCTCCCCTGTCCATGGAGAGCTGTTTTTTCACAAAGTCTTCACCCTTCTCTGCACTGATCTTTACTGCCGCCCCCTTTTTAAATATAAACCGTACACCCTGCACATAATTGCCGCTCCGGTAGGATGGCTGATTTGCATAGTAGGTTCCCTCAGTTCCCCGCCAGTCAGGCGAAAGAAAGATTTCAAAGCTTGGGATATTGTGCCCGGACACACCAATCCAGCGTCTTTTTTCTCCCGGAGTGATCATCAGGTCAATGTGCTCTGATTCTATATGATATGCTCTGACCGGCATGCTGTTCAGCCACTTCTTTATTGCTCCGGCATTCTTAAGGATAGTTTCCCATTCTCCAACCGGATTTGTTTTATTGAGGTAGCAGGCTTTTGCTATCTGTCTGGTGTATTCCCTGAAGGAAAGCCGGGCATGACGTGCCTGAGCAGGGGTGGGGAGAGAACAGAGTGTCCAGCCGAACTGTCCTGCTTCCTCACGCTTGTTAAAGATATCGCGCAGCAGTTTTCTGGCTACTGCTGCCTTCCCTATTTTGCGCGAATCAATAGTACGCAAATGGGTAAGTGACTGCGGCGCATGCAGGTAGATACTTCCATTGAGATGTTCACAGAGCTCTTTTTCCCCGGGGGTCAGGAAAACAAGCTGTGCAGGGCTTGCTTTTTCATAAAAGGAAAGTTCCATGTTTGAAGTTGCACTCAAACGCAGAACCGGGTTCATTCCCATCTCGAGCAGTTTTACCTGCAGTATCTCAGCTAGCCTGAGTGCAGCTAAATCATAGCGCTCGACTATGATGTCATGTTTCTTATAGCTGCCGGTGCGTGCGGTTTTCATTCCCCACAGGAGTACCTCTGCATACGTATCCAGTTCTTTTTCCGTTAACATATTTTTATACCTCCTCGGATAATACTATCTGGAGCGCAATCCATTTATTCCCTCATTTCAGGTGAGGGGAAAGAATACAAATAATGACCTTCAGAATCAAGACAAAATAATGCTGCAACTTTTGCGCTTTGTAGTGCGGGGCTAACCAACCCATAATCTGCAGCACCATACGTATGGTTTAATATATTTAATAATACAAGAAAATAGTTTTTCTGCGTTTATCTTTGCAAATCTGCGCCCACATCGAAAGTTTTTCAATACTGAAAATTTATTGTGGATTTTCAAGTAAATTTGTTTTAAAAATATAGTAACAGATTAATTATAATAATGAAATGAACGGGTAAACAGCAGGTTTTTGCAGGAGGCGGCTCTCAGTGACCAGAGAAAAAGCGGAAAGGGAAAGCCTAGTATTAATTAATGAGGCGGTAAGCATTGCAGAAAAGCTTAAAATAAAGAGGATCCTGATCGTGTGTGAAAAACCGGTTCTTCTGCGAGCTATCCCCCCGTATAGTGAAAAATGCCAGTTCCTTGTCGCTATCTCAAACGAAAAACTGGCTGAGGGGATTTATCATGAAACAATACTGTGCGATTTTCAGGGGGTCGGACGCAGCGACCGGCTGGACTATATTTTGCGCACTGCCGTAGAGCGGGGCAACTTAAAGAAGGGCGAAAAGGTGGTGTGCCTCTACAGCCTCTCTGGCACTAAGCTCATTGACAGTCTGCGCGTATTTAAAAGCGAAGCACACTCCAGCCATATCTCCCTGCACGATTTAAAACGCATCGGTAAAGACATCCCGGTTGATGTTTTGTATGCTCTGGTCAATCTTGCCGTGGAGATCGGCAGAGAAGGAAGGGAAGGTGTTTCGGTCGGCACCATATTTGTCGTTGGCGATACGGAGAGAGTGGACGAGCTTTCCAAATCGATGATTTTTGACCCGTTTCTGGGCTATCCTGAAGGGGAGCGGAGCATTTTTGACCCCAGAGTACAGGAGAGCATCAAGCAGCTGACCCTTATTGATGGCGCCTTTATTATTCGAGAGGATGGGGTTGTTATGTCTGCGGGGCGGTATCTCCATGCAGGAGCAGGGAAGACCACCCTTTTCAAAGGCTTAGGTGCCCGTCATGCAGCAGCAGCAGCAATTACTGCTTATACCAATGCAGTTGCCATTACGGTTTCAGAATCAACCGGTACAGTGAGAACTTTCAGCAGCGGAAAAACCATGATGAGCATACGCACGTACCGGCCTCATCTGCTGGTGAAAAGGACCTGAAAAAGAGTGGGCAAAGATCCTGAAAATCTGCGTTCATCTGCGTCCTAATTATTTAAGTCCCTTTAGTGCAAGATACCCAGCTCCAAAAATCCCTGCGTCATTACCAAGTTTTGAAGATACAATCGTAACTTTATCCCGGGCGGTAGTAAATACCAGCTCTTTAACCTCTCCCTGCAAAAAGGGCGCAAACAGGTCAAAGGCATTGCTCATGCCGCCGCCAATAATAAAATTGTGAATGTCCAGCAGGTTATTTACATTAGCAATGGCGACAGCTAAATAGTGTGAAGCCTTCTTGAAGATTTCCGTGGCAGCCGCATCGCCTTTCTTTGCAGCGTGATATACCATCTCTGCATCGATCGCAGCATAATCACCGCCTGAAAGATTTTTCAGACTTGAGCACACACCGGCCTGCAGAGCCTCAATCGCCATCCGTTTAACAGCTTCAGCAGAGCTGTGGGCCTCAAGACAGCCATATTTTCCGCACGCACAGGGTACTCCATCAGTGACAACCACCATGTGGCCAACTTCACCAGCTTTGCCGGCCTCTCCGGTCCACAACTCACCATTAACAATGAATCCCCCCCCAATGCCGGTTCCAAGGGTAATGAGCAGAAAATTATCAAGATTTCTGCCGGCACCTGCCCACTTCTCCCCAAGGGCGGCAGCGTTTGCATCGTTTTCCACAAACACGGGGATCCCCCATGCTTCTGCGAGTCGTCGTTTCAAGGGAAAATTATCCAACTCGGGCAGATTGGGAGACTGGAGCAATGTTTCCCTTTTCACATCAAGGACACCGGCAACACCAATTCCTACCGACAAAACCCTGCCACCATATTTTTGCAGTGATGTCACAAGAGTGGAAAGATTTTTTAGAACGGTATCACTTCCCTGGTGCACCCGGGTTTCTGCTGACAGCTTCTGCACAAGGATTCCATCATTGGTGAAAAGGCCGCCTTTAACCATGGTGCCGCCGATGTCAATGCCTACTACGTAGTTTTGCATAATGACCCCCTATAATAATTGGGACGCAGATTGCCGCAGATATACGCAGATTTAGAATCCTGTTAATTTGCGACAACCCGCGTCAAAATATTCAGTGTTCTCCTGTGTTTTCAGTGGCTAATGAAAAAACATGCCACAGAATTTTACGGAAGTCACTGAAAGTTTTATAAGGACGCAGATGAACGCAGATATACGCAGATTTAGAATCCTGTTAATCTGCGATAACCCGCGTCCAAATATTCAGTGTTCTTTTGTGTATTCAGTGGCTAAAATTAAAAGGGCAGTGCCATAATTGGTGCTGCCTTTTTGCTTAAGCCATTGACTCCCGACCCCTGTAATCTTTTTAAATCCATTGATTTTTTTAGTGAGCAGAGGTACTATTTGTAATAGTAATAGTAGGGAAATGCAGACTATTAAGGCTCTTTTATGCTAAAACGGGTGTATATAGAAACGACTATACCGAGCTTTTATTATGAAACAAGACGCGAACCCGAAATGGTTGCTCGAAGAAAATGGACACGGGAATGGTGGAATAAACATGCGGGGAAGTATGAACTGGTGACCAGTGAACCAGTATGTGAAGAGCTGAGAACCGGAGATTATCCAAATAAGAAATTTGCTCTATTATTAATGAAAAACATCGTCCGGATTGCTGTAGAATCTGAAATTGAAGATATTGTTAAAGCGTATATTAGGCATAGAGTCATGCCGGCAGACCCTGTGGGGGATGCTCTTCATCTTGCTTTGGCATCGTATCATAAATGTGACTTTCTTCTAACCTGGAACTGTAATCATCTTGCGAATGCAAATAAGTTTTTTCACATCCGCCA
>CAIYCZ010000074.1 GCA_903924805.1 uncultured delta proteobacterium
AAACTGTTGGGTTTCGTACCTCAACCCAACCTACGCAAAAACAAATACTTGTAAAGAAACATATTCCCAAGGGCGAACCCAAAAAATCAGTCATGGAGGGTTTCCGTCCAGCCACTAAATAAGGCGAAGAGGTGAAAGGGCGGAGCAAACAGTGCTCCGCCCTTTTTTAATAATTAATTACTTTTAACCTTGACATGAATTGTTAATGTTCATATTATTATTAAAATTATTTTGATGTTTAACTCTAATAAACCAAATATCAAACAGGACTACAAACAATGCATACATCAGGACAAAAGCCAAAAAATGAAATCAGTCGTAGAAGCATGAAAAATTCACGCAGATGTATTGCACCTCTGGTCATACTGCTGCTTTGTTGCTTCCTGAATGCTACTGCCTTCATTGCATGGGCTGAAGACTACCAGTTTGACCTGAAGTGGGGGTCATCGGGAAGCGGCGACAGCCAGTTTAATAAGCCCCGCGGTGTTGCTGTTGATACTGCAGGAAATGTCTATGTGGTTGATGGAGAAAACCATCGCGTCCAGAAGTTCACGGCTGACGGCGCATTTGTTGCCAAATGGGGCTCCAATGGCGGCGGTGACGGTCAGTTCAGCTATCCGGAAGGTGGGGTTGCGCTTGATTCATCTGGTAATGTTTATGTTGCAGATACGGCAAATCACCGCATTCAGAAGTTCAACCCGGACACCACGTTCGCCGCCAAGTGGGGCTCGTATGGCAGTGGCGACGGGCAGTTAAGTTATCCAACCGGTATTGCAATTGATTCATCAGGCAGTGTCTATGTTATAGAAACGGGCAACCACCGCGTTCAAAAATTTGACGCAAATGGTACCTTTCAGGCAAAATGGGGATCCAATGGCAGCAGCGACGGGATGTTTAATAAGCCCCGCGGTGTTGCTGTTGATGCTGCAGGAAATGTCTATGTTGCAGATACCGAAAATAACCGGGTGCAGAAGTTTACTTCTGGCGGCACGTTCGTCGCCAAGTGGGGCTCATCGGGCGGCGGCAACAGTCAGTTTAACTTCCCGACTGCGGTTGCGGTTGATGCTTCAGGCAATGTGTACGTGTCTGATAGTATGAACAACCGCGTCCAGAAGTTTAGCGGCAGCGGCACCTACATGACCAAGTGGGGATCTAACGGCAACGGTGACGGTCAGATGATTGAAACCTACGGTGTTGCTGTCAGTTCATCCGGCAAAGTCTATGTGTCAGATTTCTTGAACAACCGCATGCAGCGATTTAAAATAGGCACCGCCGCTACCACCACCGTCCCGGCTGCGACAACTACAGTCCCGGGCGGTTCAACATCAACTATACAGGCAACCACTTCAATACCATCAGTAACCACAACCATTACTTCTGAGACGACCTCCACAGTACCAGGAGAGACGACCTCCACCACTATCCCGGGGGGAGTGACGACAACCATCCCGACAGAGGAACTTAAAGCTGATTTTGTGGGAACCCCTGTCAAGGGTTCCAAACCGCTCACCGTAACCTTTATAAATCTGAGCACGGGAAATATCGTGGGCTACCAGTGGAATTTCGGAGACGGGCAAACCGGCACAGAGAAAGACCCCATCCATACATATAACAAAACCGGTAAGTACTCGGTCATGCTCACCGTAACCGGCGCTGACAGCGCAACAGATGTCGAAGTGAAGCAGAACTACATTCAGGTGTCGATTTCCTGTCCATTTCTTACCATTACGGATAACCTGAATGACCTTGAAACCATGAGAGAGTTCCGGGATTCGCTGTTTACTAAACCGTATGGATTATTTCTCACCGTACTCTATTACCGGAATACCGGGGAGATCAGTTCCATCCTTGCCGAAAACCCGGCGCTGCAGGAGAGATTTAAGCATCTGGTATCAGAAAATATTGGGACTGCTGAAGAACTGCTGGCAGCGGGGGAAGTAACGATAGCTGCAGAAAAAGTAGCTGCTGTAGCAGCATTTCTGCATGAGATACAGGCAGCAGGGAGCCCGAAACTGCAGGCAGATATAGACATACTGCTCTGGTTCATCGAGCGCGGACAGCTGCTTGACGGACTCAGCATTAAAATAGGTGAATAGGTTAAGATTCGGGTTCAGAATCTGTGACGAGGTAATAATAGTATGTGAGGGGAGAGAGGAGCGTGTTCTCTTCCCTTCTTTTGTCTGAAACCTTTTTATCTGTTAAAGGGGGTAACAATGGACAGGCAACAAAACGTAAGAACAAAAACACCATTCAGGGAAGCTCAAGCGGCTTCCAGCACGTCTTCACGGATAACTATCATACCGGTCATCGGGCTTATTCTTTTATTTATGCTATCTGTTGCACGTCCTGGTTTAGCTGCCGAGGCCTACCGGTTCGATCTGAAGTGGGGTACTGCAGGCAGCGGCGACGGCCAGTTCAATGAGCCGACAGGTATCGCAGTAAGCGCTGCGGGAAATGTCTATGTGTCTGATAAGGGCAACACCCGCGTTCAGAAGTTTTCTACAGACGGCACCTTCATTGGCAAGTGGGGAAGCGGGGGCACTGCTGACGGGCAGTTTAAGGAACCCTATGGCATTTTGGTTGATGCTTCCGGGAATGTTTTTGTGGCCGATATTTCCTTAAATGATTCCAATGGCAGGCGCATCCAGAAGTTTGACGCAAGCGGCACCTTCATCACCAAATGGATTATTTATGGTTCCACATATGGTACCGGTGGACCTCCACAACCTATAAGTATGTATGATCTTGGCATTGATTCTGCCGGATATTTTTATATCGCGGCAAACTGTGGATACCGTTGTCTCTTTATATACAAGCTTGACGCAAATGGCTCTACTATAGACGCATTTGATAGAGACATGCCCGAGTATGGAAGTGGTGACTATGCCCTGGGAATGCCGACCGGTATAGCTGTTTTCGGCACATATTTATATGTGGCGGATCATAGTAACTTTGTCCACAAGTCTGATACGAGCGGGACCTTTATAAAAAAATGGGGCAGCTATGGCACCGGCGACGGTCAGTTCGATAGCCCGCAAGGGGTTGCCGTTGATGCGCAGGGCAATGTCTATGTCGCAGATACCAAGAACCACCGCGTTCAGAAGTTTTCCGCAGACGGCACGTTCATCACCAAGTGGGGAAGCTATGGCAGCGGCGACGGACAATTCAATGAGCCGTATTATATTGATGTTGATGCAGCAGGAAATGTTTACGTAACAGACAAAAACAACCACCGCGTTCAGAAGTTCCGGCGGGCAGTAGTAGGCAATGGACCGCCTCAGTTTTCCTGTCCGTTTGTCCAGAACATGGATGAACAGGACGATATCAGCACATTGAGGGAGCTTCGGAACTCAATCATCACCAGCCCATCCGGAGCGCTTCTGGCAACGCTCTATTACCGCGATGCAGGAGAGATAAGCTCCATTATTGCAGGAAACCCGGCGCTGCAGGAAAAATTTAAGCATCTGGTATCAGAAAATATTGGGACTGCTGAAGAACTGCTGGCAGCGGGTGAGGTAATGATAGCCGCAGAAAAAGTGGATGCTATAGTAGCAGCTCTTCATGAGATACAGGCAGCAGCAGGCCCAAAGCTCCGGTCAGATATTGATCTGGTAATAATGGGGCTAACTCACGGGTATCTGCTTGAAGGGCTG
>CAIYCZ010000075.1 GCA_903924805.1 uncultured delta proteobacterium
AGATCGAACAACAGGTAATTTTGTGAGAAACAGAAACGGCGTGGGCAGACCGAGGGTCGTATCGGGATAGTGAAGAATGTCTTTTTAGGAAGCCCTTAGAGGAGCAAAGGATTCATCTCACGGCAAATGAGTGATGCCTGGGCAGTGCTTTCTCACAATCTATGGGTGATAGCGCGGTTGCCGCAGCCTCACCAGCAGAATCAACAGCAACAACGGGCTGCATAGAAAAAACAAACAAAGCAGAATACAGGAAGAACCGCACAGGAGAGTTGCGCCCACAATAAGGGGTTAAACTGAAAAAAGCGCAGGAGTGCTCAGTTTTGATGCAGTTTTGCTGCCGGAGTGCCTGCTGGATTTGACCTGTCCATCGTACAGACTACTGAAATCGGCAAGTTTGGGACAGGTTCTAATTATACAGGTTTCAATAGTATTGCCTACGTCCATTCAAAAGCATTGTACACACTATAAAGACAAATGTGCTCTCTAAACAGTGTCTTGTCAGATTAAGTAAAAACCTGCTGCAGACGAATGTCAGATAAAATACTGTTCAGGATATACTTATAGCCTGTTCTTTCTTTGCAGTGATGCTTTGATGAATGCCCTGAACAGCGGGTGCGGGTCCATGGGGCGGGATTTGAATTCGGGGTGGAACTGGCATCCGAGGAACCACGGATGCGCGGGGATTTCGACGATCTCCACCAGGTTTGCATCGGGACAGATGCCGCTGACAATCATGCCGTTTTTTTCCAGCAGGTCACGGTATTCATTATTAAATTCATAGCGGTGACGGTGCCGCTCAAAAATACTTGGCTGCTGGTACGCCTCAAACGCAAACGTTCCCTCCTTTAATTCGCACGGATAGGCACCCAGGCGCATGGTGCCTCCCAGATGAGAGTCTTCGCTGCGCCGCTGGATGCTTTTCTTCTGGTAGTCGTACCACTCCTTGAGGAGGAGTATTACCGGATTTTTTGTATCCTTATTAAATTCCGAGCTGTGGGCATCTGCAAGCCCGCATACATGCCGGGCACATTCAGTCACGGCAAGCTGCATGCCAAGGCAGATGCCGAAAAAGGGGATGTTGTTTTCCCGGGCATAGCGGATCACCTTAATTTTTCCCTCTATGCCCCGGCTGCCAAATCCGCCCGGCACCAGTATCCCATCCACAGAGTTAAACATATCAAAGGAATCCTGTTTCTCGAAGTTTTCCGAATCAATAAATTTGAGATGTACCCGGGCATGGTTGGCAATCCCGCCATGGATGAGGGCTTCATTGAGGCTTTTATACGAATCTTCCAGGTGCACATACTTGCCGACAATGGCTATGGTTACTTCCTGTGTGGGGTTTTTCACCGTATGCACGATATCATGCCATCCTTCAAGGCGCGGCTCCCTGGTCCAGATATTGAGCGTTTCAACAATCTTTTCATCCAGCCCTTCCTGGTGAAACACCAGCGGCACTTCATATATTGACGCCACATCCTTTGCGGTTATGACGCAATCCTTGCCGATGTTGCAGAACAGCGCGATCTTATCCTTGATATCAGATGGAAGCAGCCGATCGGTGCGGCACAGCAGTATATCAGGCTGGATACCGATCTGCAGAAGCTCTTTTACGCTGTGCTGGGTCGGCTTGGTCTTGAGCTGGCCGGCAGTGGGGATAAACGGCACCAGGGTAAGGTGTATGTAGAGGACATTTTCCTTGCCTGCATCACCTTTAAACTGGCGGATGGCTTCCAGAAACGGAAGGGATTCAATATCCCCCACCGTGCCGCCGATTTCAATAATCGCCACATCCGCTCCGTTTGCAACCTGACGGATTTTATCCTTGATTTCATCCGTAATATGCGGGATCACCTGAACGGTTGCGCCCAGGTAATCACCTTTGCGTTCTTTTGAGATAACAGCATCATATATCTGACCGGTGGTGTAATTATTCTTCTTGCCCATCCGGGCAGAGCTGAACCGCTCATAGTGCCCCAGATCCAGGTCTGTCTCTGCACCATCATCGGTGACATAGACCTCACCGTGCTGAAAGGGATTCATGGTGCCGGGATCGACGTTTATATAGGGGTCAAGCTTCTGAAAGGTGACCTTGAGCCCCCGCGATTCAAGCAGTGCTCCAATTGATGCTGCCGACAGCCCTTTGCCAAGGGATGAAAGCACCCCGCCGGTTATGAATATAAATTTAGGCTTCATCGCATGACTCCTGATTCCGGTATTAACCGCAGAGAACACAGAGATAAGAAAGCTATCAGCCCTCAGCTATCAGCATGTTTTCTTTCTGTCCTCTGTGTCTTCTCATTGATTAACGTTTATCTCCTCATTAATCATAGGATACTAACATAAAACAACAATGATTTTTTATGAGGTCACAGAGCAGCCCTCTGTGCGCTCTGTGGTTCTATATTATTACTTCTTCTTCATCATTAAACGCTCAACACGGACTATATCTTCCGGCGTATCCACACCCACCGGCTGATAGGTGGTGGTTGGGACCTTAATGCGAAACCCGTGCTCAAGCGCCCTGAGCTGTTCCAAATTTTCGGCCTGTTCAAGCACCGAGCGGGACAGCCGGGTAAAGGTAAGCAAAAACTCTTTTCTGTAGACGTACAGCCCAATATGTCTGAAGGCGGAAATAACAGTATCTTTGTTTCTCATGAACGGGATCGGGGAACGGGAAAAATAGAGTGCACAATCGTTTGCGTCAGTCACCACTTTTACGATATTGGGATTATCCAGGTCTTCCTGTTTTTCAATTTTTGTTTTCAGGCTGCCCATAAGAATTGTTTCATCCTGTATAAGCGGCGTCACTGCCTGGTGTATGGCTTCAGGCGTTATCAACGGCTCGTCGCCCTGGATATTGACAACAATCCGGGCGGTAAGAGTCCCGGCAACTTCTGCAATCCGGTCGGTGCCGGTTTCATGAGCCGCGGAGGTCATGCACACCTGAGCACCAAACCCTGTCCCCGCTGTCATGATTTCCTCGCTGTCAGTTGCAATAAAAACCTGATCGATGATCTCACAGCGCCGGGCCGCTTCATAGACCCACTGAATCATCGGCTTGCCGCAGATTCTGGCAAGCGGCTTGCCCCGGAAGCGGGTCGAAGCATAACGGGCCGGGATAATGGCAACAATCTTCATGACGCTAACTTATAAATCCCTAAATACGAATTTTTAAACCCTAAAACAAGTCCCAAACACAAATATCAAATGTTCAAAATATTATATGCTTCTCGCACGGTGTTCCGGGCTTTGTAATGTGGTCATTTGAATTTGTTTAGTGCTTCGTGCTTAGGATTAATTCAGAATAATCCCTGAATATAATCCGCTCGACCAGATCAGCCAAGGGTGTTTTCTCTCTTACGTTTGCTTCCTGACGCTGACCTGACAAAGCCAAAAAATACACCAAGCGCGATGAGCACTATGACAATAACACCCCAGTACGGAGCACTGGTAAAGGAAAGAACCAGCAGGTGAAAGAAACGCTTTAAGAAACCTGCCTGATTCACCGCTGCAAGTGCCACCAGAGAAACAGTGGTATACGGCTTCCCGTCTATGATAACTCTGACACTGCCTATTTTCTGGTTTTTCGCAATGGGGGCATCAATGCCCGCGGGAATCTCTTTTTCAAGCTGCACAGCACCCGCCTGACCCTGGGGAATGGTAATGTATGAGGCTTCTACCGCCCCTGCGGGAACTTCTTTTTCAGCTCCTTTCCATACCGGTACCATAACAATCGGCTGTTCCGCTGCAACTACCTCGATGGTCTTAAAATTCCTGAATCCGTAGTTGAGCAGCTTCAAGGCTTCGTCTTCCCTGATGTGTGGTTTTTTAGCGCCCATTACCACTGCTATGAACCGGTCATTTCCCCGGTGGGCAGTTGCAATGAGATGGTAGCCCGACTCTTTAATCCACCCG
>CAIYCZ010000076.1 GCA_903924805.1 uncultured delta proteobacterium
GACGACCGCCGCCGGACGCATGACGACCGCAGGGACCTTGTCCTTCCATCGTTCGCGCACGAGTTTCTCGCTCAGAAACTTCGTCTCCGCGTAGTAGTTCTTGAATCCTTGCCCCTTGTCCTTTAACCATCTTTTTACCTCTTTACCTTTTATCCTGTTCACCTCTTTTGGAATACAGGTATGCAGAATAAAATCGGAATAGTTTATTTTGTTGGTGCTGGTCCCGGAGACAGAGGCCTCATAACGGTTAAAGGTAAACGGGTTCTGTCTCAGGCTGAGGTTGTTCTTTATGATAACCTGATAAATCTATCTCTGCTGGACATCTGCAGCCCTGCTGCTGAGAAGATCAGTGTTGGGAAGCGGGGCGGCGAGCCTTCCCTGACTCAGGAAGAGATAAATCACCTGTTGCTGGAAAAGGCGCGCGCCGGAAAACGAGTTGTCCGCCTGAAGGGCGGTGACCCATTTCTGTTTGGCAGGGGAGGGGAAGAAGCACAACTGTTGTTCCATGCCCAAATACCTTTTCAGGTAATCCCTGGTGTTCCATCAGGGATTGCGGTGCCCGCCTATGCGGGAATCCCTGTTACTGACCGGCGCTATGCTTCTTCCGTTGCCTTTATTACCGGACATGAAGCATATACCAGGGAACAATCTTCTTTGGCATGGCCGGAGCTTGCCTGTGGCGCAGACACTCTCGTTTTTCTTATGGGCATGCGCAACCTTTCACTGATTGTGGAAAAACTGATTGAGCATGGCAGAAGCCCTGATACGCCGGCAGCCGTAATCCAGCGCGGTACCCTTGGCACACAGAAGGTAGTTGAAGGCACGCTGGAAACCGTTTGTCAGCTCGTGAAGCAGCAGGCATTAAAACCGCCGGGAATTGTTGTGGTTGGAGATGTTGTAAGGCTGCGCGGAGAAATGAAGTGGTATGAAAACCTGCCGCTGTTCGGGAGGACCATCGTTATTACCCGCGAGACCCGGGAAGACGATCCGCTGATTGAGGTTTTTGAAGATAACGGCGCAGAAATAGTGCTGCTCCCAACTATCACCTTTCAACCCCCGGATAGCCTGGAAGCAATTGACCGGGCACTTGCCCGGCTTGAACAATTTCAATGGATATTTTTTACCAGCTCAAATGGCGTGCGCTACTTTATTGACCGGCTCTGGGCTCTGGGAAAAGACCTGAGAAGCCTGAGTCATAATCTGATTGCCGCGATCGGGAGTGGTACAGCCGGCACCCTGCAGAAATACTGCATACGGGTTGATCTTATTCCTGATGAGTTTAGCGCTGAGGGACTGGTGCGGTCGTGCACTGAAAAGAACATATCGGGATTGAAGATTCTCATCCCCCGGGCACAGGATGCGCGCGATGTTCTTGAAAACGGGCTTGCAGCACTGAATAACGAGGTGTGTGTGGCTCCGGTGTACAGGACCGTACGGTCTGAAGTGCCTGGCAGCGATTGGAAGTTTGATTCCCTGAGGGCCGGCGATTGTATGGTATTTACCAGCTCATCCACCGTGCATAACTTTTTTGCTCTGGCTCCTCCAGCGTTTTTGCAGGAGCTCAGAGATATGGTAATAGCCTGTATCGGGCCCATCACTGAAAGCGCACTGCGAAGCCATGGCTTTAGCGCACATATTATGCCTGAAAAGTATGACATGGTCTCGCTGGCAGAGGCAATTATAAAATATTATAAAGAATTGAAAAGGTAAAAAGGTAAAGAGGAGGATTATTAACTCCTAACTCCCAAACTCCGCAACTGTTTAATTATGGAACGGCTCAGACGTCTTAAAATGAAACAGGAACTGAGGGATATGCTCCAGGAAACGGTGCTGCGCAGGCAGTCTCTCATCATGCCGCTGTTTGTTGTTCATGGTACATCGGTACACGACCCCATAGCCAGCATGCCAGGAGTGTTCCATGTGTCTGTGGACAGGCTCATCCGGGAAGTCAAAGGGCTCAAAGAAACAGGTGTCAAGGGAATTCTTCTTTTCGGGATTCCGCGCAGCAAAGACGAACACGGGTCAGAGGCAATTGCTGAAGACGGGATAATCCAGCAGGCGATACGGGCAGTAAAGGAAGCCGTGCCGGAGATGGTGGTTATTACCGATGTGTGTCTCTGCGAATACACGTCAAACGGCCACTGCGGCGTTGTTGAAAACGGCGTCATCCTCAATGACCCTACCAGGGAGCGGCTTGCAGAGATGGCAGCGAGCCATGCCAATGCTGGTGCTGACATGGTCGCGCCTTCTGACATGATGGACGGCACGGTTGCATCAATACGCGCGGCGCTTGATCAAGCAGGTTATGAAAACCTTCCGATTATGTCCTATTCAGCGAAGTTTGCATCGGCCCTGTATGGGCCGTTTAGAGAAGCAGCACAGTCTTCACCGGCATTCGGGGACAGGAAATCCCACCAGCTCAACGGTGCAAATACACGGGATGCCATGCGGGCACTCGAGCGGTGTGCAGCAGAGGGAGCTGACATTCTTATGGTAAAACCGGCACTGCCGTATCTGGATATCATTGCCAGAGCCCGGCAGATGTTTAATCTGCCGCTTGCTGCATATCAGGTAAGCGGAGAATATGCCATGATAAAAGCTGCTGCTGAAAAGGGATATATAGACGAAGAGCGGGTAATTTTAGAAAGCCTGTTAGCAATACGGCGCGCAGGAGCAGATCTCATTATTACCTATTTTGCAAAGCAGATAGTAAACCGTTTATAAAAAAGTTGCGCGTTATAAAAAATAAAAAAACTCGAAACCCGTAACCCGCAACTCGCAACAAGAACCCCTAACCCACGACACGAAGATAGTCATGAACACATCACTTACCGTATTCGGCATTAATCATCAGACGGCGCCTCTTGCAGTACGGGAGAAGTGTTCTTTCACGCATGAGCAAATTCAGAAAGAGATGGAGAGGGTTGCGGCGCTTCCTTTTATTGATGGATGCGTCATCCTGGTTACCTGTAACCGGACAGAATATTATGTAGCAAGCTCGCTTCTGCCTGACACATTTCCCCGGCATATGCTCTTTTCCGATGCCCACATATTCGGGAACAGCTTAAACGGGCATATCTACCGAAAGGGCAATTACCGTGCACTGCACCATTTGTTCAGAGTTGCCGCAGGACTTGATTCGCAGGTGCTGGGTGAAAATGAGGTGCTGTATCAGGTAAAGGAAGCCTATCGTGTTTCCCAACAGGCGGGATGTCTGGGAAAAAATCTTCATAAATATTTTGAACGGTCGTTCCGGGTTGGGAAAAAGGTGCGACGGGAAACAGCGATATCAAAGGGAGCAGTATCAGTAGCATCTCTGGCGATAAAGGTTTTGGAAAAACAATGCGGTCTGCAGGACAGAACCGTAATGCTTATCGGTGTTAATAAAATAACCATGCAGGTAGCACACTATCTTCTTGAGCGTGCTATCCGGACCGCTTTTGTGGGGAACAGGACCTATGAGAAGGCTGTGGAACTTGCCCGTACGCTGGGAGGAGCGGCAGTACACCTCAACCGGCTGGAGCAGCTTATGCGGGAAGTTGACGTTGTTATTACCGCCACTTCTGCACCGCATTTTATTATCAAAAAAGACAAGGTCTGGAACGCTCTGGACCAGCGCACCCGGCCCCTGTTCATCATGGATCTGGCGGTTCCCCGGGATGTCGATCCCGATTTGAGCCTTCATCCGATGGTAGTTCTGCATAACCTTGAAGACATAAACCCCGTTGTAAACGGTAACCTGATGCGTAAACAGGCAGAGGCACGGCTGGCTGAACAGATGGTGACGCAGGAGGCAGTACGGTTTGCCGCAGGTTTTTTTAAAGAAGAATGTCATGCTGCAGCGGAACAGGAGCGTGAAGGATATGAATGATGCGGCTCTGGTACTGGTTGCCTTTGGAACATCTACCCGGGCACGTACAACGTATGCCTTTATTGAAAAACGGGTGCGGGAAAAATATCCGGATACGCACATCCAATGGGCGTTTTCGTCACGGATGCTGAGAGAAAAGATGGGTGGTAAAAAAAGCGGATGGAAAAGCCTGGAAGAAATTCTGCTGGAGTTAGAGGCACAGGGTATTCAGAAGGCTGCAATCCAGTCTCTCCACGTAATCCCCGGCGTTGAGTTTCAAAAAGTTGTGGATGCAGTCACCCACTCAGGACTTGAGACATCTGTAGGGATGCCGCTTCTGAGCAGTGATGCAGATTACCGGACCGTTGCTGATGCCCTCGCCGGCAGAATTCCTGATCAGTCCGAGTGGGCAACAGTGCTGGTGGGCCATGGCACCTATCATCCCGCAGGGGCAGCATACCTGCAGTTTTACCGGTTCCTCACCGCACGGTATCCGCGCAATGTTTTTTTAAGTGTCGTGGAGGGAGAGCCTTCCTGGGAGGATACGCTGAAGCTTATCAGGCACAGCACGGTTACGAAAATAAAATTTATCCCCCTGATGTTTGTTGCCGGTGAACACATTATGCACGATGTGCTGGGAGATGAAACTGATGGCGGGGAAGAATCATGGAAGATGCAGCTCAGCGGGTACGAGATAGACGGATCGGAACGAGGACTGGGGTTTAATGAAAAGATAGTGGATATTTATCTTGAGCATCTTGTAAAAGCGATGCATGCGTTAGGAGAAAAGGTGAGTCGATTAAGCGGTTAAACTGATTGTCTGGATTTTTTGAGGGGTTAAAAATGTAAAAATTGCAGTGGTAAGCTACATTTTTCAAGATTCAGGACTATGACACATAAGCTCTACTTTTTATTCACTTCCCGCCAACACAATATATTGATTTATCCTTAGAGCCAATTGCAAAAGTCAAATTTATTGAGATTGCTTCTTCGCTACACTCCTCGCAATGACAGCAAAGACGCCATTTGTCTTTGCGAGCGAAGCGAAGCAATCCCGTTTTTTGAAGACTTTTGCAATCGCCTCATATGTATATATTTTTTGAAAAATACATAGTTTCCC
>CAIYCZ010000077.1 GCA_903924805.1 uncultured delta proteobacterium
GATCCGGAAACACACCGGCAGATAAGCCTCCTTGCTATTGAAAGCATCAAAAAAATGCAGGATATGGGGCTTACTGTCGGGGCAGGGGACTTTGCCGAGAACCTCACGACCGAAGGCGTAAATCTCCTGTCGATTCCTATCGGCAATAAAATCAAGGTCGGCCCGGAAGCAGTTTTAGAGGTAACCCAGCACGGGAAAGTATGTCATACGCCCTGTGCAATCTATTATCAGGCTGGCATGTGCATCATGCCGCAGGAAGGGATTTTTGCACGGGTCATTAAAGGCGGTCCGGTAAAGACCGGCGACGAGATAAAGTTGATTAATGAATGATGGCATAACCATACGGCAGGGAACCTGAATTGCAGATAGACAGACACAGAGAGTTAGCTGACAAAATAGAGACGCTGAAAAAGCAGCGCAATGCGATCATTCTTGCCCATAACTATCAACTGGCAGAGATACAGGATATTGCGGATTTTCTGGGAGATTCGCTTGAGCTGAGCCAGAAGGCCGCACAAACAGACGCCGCTGTGATAGTATTTTGCGGCGTTCACTTCATGGCAGAAACAGCATCAATTCTGTGTCCTGATAAGATAGTGCTGCTGCCTGATATGAATGCCGACTGTCCCATGGCAAATATGATAAATGCCGAGCAGCTTCGGGAAGTGAAAAAGAGCCATCCCGGAGCCCTGGTAGTTACCTATGTAAATTCAACGGCCGAGGTAAAAGCTGAGAGCGACTATTGCTGCACCTCAGGCAATGCCCTGAAGGTGGTGGATAAGCTGAAGGACACGGGGGACATTATTTTTGTGCCGGATAAGTATCTGGGCTGTTTTGTTTCCATGAAGACCGGCAAAAATATGATCCTCTGGCCGGGCTATTGTCCAACCCATATTAAAATTCTTCCGGAGGATATAATGCAGCTCAGGGAGAATAAACCGGATGCCGTGGTGATGGTGCATCCTGAATGTCATTCTGAAGTGGCGCGGCTTTCTGACGTGGTCCTGAGTACCGGCGGGATGCTTAAGTATCCCGCGCAGTCAGATGCAGAGGAGTTTATAGTGGGTACTGAGACAGGTCTGGTTTACCGCCTGCAAAAACTTTACCCGCATAAAAAGTTCTTTCCGGCAACTGAAAGAGCCCTGTGCCCGAACATGAAGATGATTACGCTGGAAAAAGTTCTGGCATCGCTGCAGAGCACGTCGCCGGTGGTTAAGGTTCATGACCGCCTCAGAGAAAAGGCGATTACTCCGGTTCAGCGGATGCTTGAAATTGTCTGACCTATTTTTTAGAACTCTTTGCTCTGATTTCCCGCTTCCTCTTCTCTGTATATTCCATCCGTTCTCTGATTATCTTTTCAAACCCGCGATCAGACGGAAAATAAAATTGCGACCCGGCCAGTTTATCCGGAAGAAACTCCTGCCCTACAATTGTTTCATCATAGTTATGGGCGTATTGATAGCCCTTCCCGTATTCAAGTTCCCGCATAAGTGATGTGGGGGCATTTCGTATATGGAGGGGAACGGGGAGAGAGCCTGATTTTACAGCAGTGCTTTTGGCGCGACCATATGCCGTATATACCGCATTGCTTTTTGGAGCGGTTGCAAGATACAGGGTTGCCTGGGCAAGGGCAAGTTCACCTTCCGGATAACCGATAAAATGGAAGGCATCCTTGGCAGACAGTGCTATCTGCAGGGCGTGCGGATCTGCATTGCCAATATCCTCGCTGGCAAACCTGATAAGGCGGCGGGCAATATAGAGCGGATCCTCTCCCGCTTCAAGCATTCTGGCCAGCCAGTAGAGAGAAGCATGCGGATCGCTTCCCCGGAGGCTTTTGTGCAGAGCTGAAATGATGTTATAGTGCTCCTCTCCTGACTTGTCATACAGAAGCACTTTTTTCTGCAGTGCCTCTTCCACTGCCGATATCGTTAGCACTCTGTTCCCGCTGCTGTCAGGCGCGGTCATCATCACCCCCATCTCCAGCGTGTTGAGTGCAACCCGAGCATCCCCCTGGCAATATTCAACAATGTGCTGGAGCACCTCCTGAGAGGCCTCTACACGTAATTTCCCAAGTCCCCGGTCAGAATCTGCAAGCGCCCGCTTGAGGATACTATGCAGATGTTCTTCCGTGAGGGGCTTTAGCACGAGGACTTTGGTCCTTGATAACAGAGGGCCAATGACCTCAAATGATGGATTCTCTGTTGTTGCCCCGAGGAGGA
>CAIYCZ010000078.1 GCA_903924805.1 uncultured delta proteobacterium
ATTAAAACCTGAACTGCCTATCAAGGCTTCTATACTGTATGGCTTCTGAAATATGCGGGGAATGGATGTGCTCTGCACCTTCAAGGTCAGCTATGGTGCGGGCGACTTTCAGGATGCGGGTGTAGGCACGGGCGGAGAGTCCGAGTTTATCAATAGCGGTCTCAAGAAGTCTTTTTGAGCCCTCATCCACCTGGCAGAAGGCTTTCAGGTGCCGCGAGCTCATCTGGGCATTGCAGTGAATTTTCATGCGGGCAAAGCGCTTCTGCTGAATCGTGCGTGCGCGGCTCACCCGCTCCTGAACTGCTGCAGATGATTCTGCTTCTGCATCCCGGGAAAGTTCCTGAAACTTAAGCGGCGGCACTTCCACATGGATGTCAATCCGGTCCAGCAGCGGCCCTGATATTTTAGAGCGGTAGCGCTGAATCATGGGGGCCGTGCAGGTACATTCATGCTGGGGATCTGAAAAGTAGCCGCACGGGCATGGATTCATCGCCGCCACCAGCATAAACCGGGACGGATAGGTGATGGAAGTGGCAACGCGGGAAATAGTCACTTTGCCATCCTCAAGCGGCTGGCGCATAACTTCCAATGCATTCTTCTTAAACTCGGGAAGCTCATCGAGGAACAGCACGCCGTTGTGCGCAAGGCTCACCTCGCCGGGGCGCGGGATGGTGCCTCCGCCGATAAGCCCTGCATCGGAAATGGTGTGGTGGGGTGAACGGAATGGGCGGCTGACGATGAGCGGTTTGCCGTGATCAAGCAGCCCTGCCACGCTGTGTACCTTGGTTGTCTCAATCGCCTCTTCAAAGGTGAGACCTGGCAGTATGGTCGGTATCCTCTTGGCAAGCATGGTCTTCCCTGCCCCCGGAGGGCCTACCATGAGCAGGTTATGTCCGCCGGCAGCAGCAATCTCAATGGCCCGCTTGGCGTACTCCTGCCCCTTGACATCTGCAAAGTCAACCGTATAATCCTGGTGCGTTTTGAACAGCTCATCCAGATTTACCCGCGCCGGCACGAGACTAACCCTTCCATTGAGAAATTCCACAACCTGCGACAGCGTATCAACCCCGATAACACTGATCCCATTAACAATTGCTGCTTCGCATTCATTTTCTTTTGGCAGGATAATACCGGCAAGACCCCTTTCCCTGCAGGCAACAGCAATGGGCAGCGCTCCGCGAACCGGCTTTATCCTGCCATCCAGGGACAGTTCCCCGATGAGGATATGGCTGTTGAGCACTTCTTTATTAATATGATCTTCTGCTGCAAGGATTCCAATGGCAATGGGCAGGTCAAATGCAGAGCCTTCTTTTTTAATATCTGCAGGAGCAAGGTTCACGGTAATCCGGGTTCCCGGAAAACGGTACCCCATGTTCTTTATAGCGGACTTGACGCGGTCTTTGCTCTCTTTAACAGCTCCATCAGGCAGGCCAACAGTTGAGAAGTAGGGAAGCCCCGGGCTGATATCCACCTCGACTTCCATAAGGTAGGCATCAATGCCAAGGATGGCGCTGCTGAGCGTTTTAGAGAGCATTTCTCTCCTTTAAATGCTTAAACAGAATACACCAGATAAAACTTGTTACAGGAGTAGTAACAAAACCCGCCAAAAAACAAAAATATATTTTAGCTGCGAGTCTCGCGTTGCGGGTTTTAAATTAAAAACAGTAATCTCTCGCAAAGGCGCAAA
>CAIYCZ010000079.1 GCA_903924805.1 uncultured delta proteobacterium
AAATTCCGCAAAAGAGCTTCCCCGTCCGCTCACTTTTGGTCTGGAACAGGTGCAGGTGCTGGTTACCGGAGTATCTCCGGTTTTTTCATTCCCCTTCAGCATGTCTGCCCGCGTTGCGGGAGCCGGTGCTTCAGTTTTTGCCTGCAAGGGCGAAATCTCTGTGCCGCGCCAGAAGCTCAGCGCAGCCATTTCACTGGGAAGCACGGATCTTTCAATGTTCAAAGACTATGCTGCATGGTATGGCATCCCGCTGCACAAGGGATTCATGCAGATTAATTCCAGCGTTGAATTGGAGAAGCTCCAGTCGCTCAAAATGAGCGGCGCTCTGCAGCTCAGTGACATATCCATTGAAGTCGGTTCACTGGTAACCAATGGATCGAGGCAGCCGGTGAACATTGAAGGCCTCGAGGCAACGCTTAATTTTTCTTCCCTGTGGGATATACCGGCACAGCTTGTTACTTTTCAAAAACTTGATGGCAGGGTATTATCTGCGCCCTATTCCGGAGAAGGATTCATACGGGATATTGGTGTGGCGCCGTTCCTCAAGGTGTCGCTCAGGGCAGACAATTTCCCGATGGAGAACATTTTCAAACGCCTGCCGCAAAAGCTGCCCGGGATGCTGGATGAAGCAAGCCTGTCAGGTAAGGCAGATCTGGCACTCCAGGTGGAAGGGAAACTGCCGGATGGGGTGGACACCAGATTTAAAATTAATTTCAGGGGGAATCGCCTTAACTATCCACCGCTTGGCGGCTTTCAGCCGGATTTTGAGGGGACAGCGTTTATTAATAATAACAAAATTGCCCTGAGCGATCTGAAAATCGGGATACGGAAATCAACCATTACCCTTGCCGGGGAGGTTCTCAATTACCTCCAGGGTGCTCCCCAGTCAAGCATCAAAGTCGTATCATCACATCTTAACTTTTCAGATTTTCTCCTGCCCGGGGAGACCACGCCTGAGGAGGCTGCGAAGCTTGAAATGGGCCCGTTTGATTTAAAGGGCCTTACGCTGGGAGGCCCCCTTGATCTGGGCAGTGTCTCATTCCTGGAAATGATGATTAACAACCTGAAGGGAAATTATGCGCTGGAGAATAATAAATTTTATCTTAAAGATGTGTCGGGGGATATCGGGGAGGGACGCTTCAAACTTTCCGGGACAATCGATCTGGGGGTGAAGGGACTTGATTACGCGCTGAACGTAAACCTCGATCAGGCGTCGCTGAAAACGCTTTCAACGATGATCTCCCCGTTCTCCAGCAGCTTTGCCGAGGGAACTATTTCCGGCACTTGTACGCTGAACGGCAACGGTGTAACCGCAGTACGGTTTATGAAGAATCTGAAAGGGGGAGGAGTCCTTACCATGCGCGATGCGCTGGTCAAAGGACTGCCGAGCATGGGAACGATTGCTTCATTCTTGAGGATGGACGGGCATGAGGGTTTCCGTTTTGATCAGGCGCAGGTGCAGTACAAGGTGCATGACGGTACCCTTGATGTCGACGGAGGCTTCATCAACCAGGATCTCGGTTTTTATCCCTCCGGGCAGATGGGACTTGATGGCTCCCTGCATATTGATACCACGTTGAAAATATCTCCAAACCTCGCAGAAAAGATGGTGAGCAAAAGAATACGGAAATATCTTCCCCAGGAGGACGGATGGATTGTGCTTCCCGTGGAAGTCAGGGGGAACGTTGATAATCCGCGTATCGCATTAAAAAAAGAAGTGATGGAGATTTTTGTGGAAAAGGTGCTGCCGGAAGTCTTAAACGATCTGTTGCAGGAGAAAAAGGGAAAGGATAGCGGGGGTTCATCATCCGAATAACTGCTTGATTCCGGGTGCCGGTCTGTTTTCTAAAGAAGCAGCCACGGCTGCGGCAGAAAGATTTTTTCATAGGAGCTGAATGCGTAGCGGTCGGTCATGCCTGCGATGAAATCGCACACCAGGGTTGCAATGTCCTCTGAGGACGGGCTTTTACCCGACTCCTGAAAGAAAAAGTCAGCGTGTTCGAGATAGTAATAATAGAGCTCTCTGATAATTTTTGAAGCCTTGTTAAAATCCTCAAGGAGCGCGGGCAGGTAGTAGATCTTTTCATTTAAAAACCGCCGCAGCTGCCGTGCCGCCTGAATGATCTCTGTGCTCGCCGCGATTTTCTCCATCCCCTGTTCCCGGGTAGTTTTAATAATATCCCGCACCATGGTATCAATGCGCCGGGAACTGGTTGCGCCAAGAGCCGTTAGCACATCACGTGCCCCATGCATAAGGTCTTCATCGCTTACCAGGTTTGCCCGGAGGGCATCATCAAGGTCGTGATTTATGTAGGCAGCCGTATCGGCGATCCGCACAATCTGCCCCTCAAGCGTGGCAGGGACTACATCAGGGTCGTCCGGAAGAATTTCCCCCTCCCGTTTGGAGTGTTTCAGAATCCCGTCCCGCACCTCCCAAGTGAGGTTCAGCTTTTCAATCTCATCAACCACGCGCAGGCTCTGCTCAGGATGGCGAAATCCGCCGGGCACAATGCTGTTTAAAACTTCTTCGCCGGCATGGCCAAACGGGGTGTGGCCAAGGTCATGCCCGAGGCTGATGGCTTCTGTCAGGTCTTCATTGAGGAAGAGCGACCGGGCAATGGTCCTGGCAATCTGCGAAACCTCAAGGGTATGGGTCAGGCGCGTCCGGTAGTGATCGCCGCTTGGTGCAAGAAACACCTGGGTTTTATGCTTGAGAGGTCGTAATGCTTTAGAATGGATAATACGGTCACGGTCGTGCTGAAAGGCAGGCCTCAGGTCGCATTCATCTTCAGGCTGAAGTCTCCCCCTGCTATGGCAACTCAGTGTTGCCTGGGGAGCAAGGACTTTTTTTTCAATTTCTTCCAGCTGTTCTCTTATGAGCATGGAGTACACTAACCTTTCTTACGCCGGGGGAAAACAACTTTTTCAACAACCGGTTATTATAGTACTGTATACGTATCAGGAAAAAAGAAAAAAATCAATTTACAAACTATTGAGCTTTATTGACATATAGAGATTGCTCTGGTAGAATTTCACACACGTAAACGGGCTCATGAAGCTCTGCAACCTTTAATCTTATTAGGGGAGGTTAAGAAATGGCAACAAAGAGCACAGCAAAGAAACCGGTCAAATCAGCAAAGAAACCAGCCAAGAGTGCAAAGAAGGGATGCGGATGTAAAAAATAAATTTCAGCGCCCCCGCGCAGCAGAAAGCGCGGGGGTTTTTTTCATTCCGGCGTTCTTATTGGTGATCAGCATGTCTAACAATCAGCATAAAACAGTTGTTTGCCAGTGCTGCAAGCAGCCCAAGAAGATGAGCGAGGTAGTGCCTGCCGAGGCAGTCCGGGGCTCGGTCGTTGAGATGATAAAGATGAAATATCCGGACTGGTCAGCAACTGGTTTTATTTGTCTGGCCGATTTAGCCCGTTTCCGGAATGCCTATGTCGAACAGGTTCTCAAAGCAGAAAAGGGCGAGCTTTCAACATTAGAAATAGAGGTTGTCAACAGCATAAAAGAACAGGAACTCCTGGCAAAAAATGTCGCTCTCGAATATGAAGGAGCACGGAGTTTAGGTGAGCGCTGGGCAGATGGAATTGCAGTATTCGGGGGCAGCTGGACGTTTATAATTATATTCATGTTTTTTGTCGTCGCATGGATGCTGGGTAACAGCTATATCCTTATTAAACAGCCGGTCGATCCGTATCCGTATATTTTTCTCAACCTGGTCCTTTCCTGTATTGCCGCAATACAGGCCCCCATTATTATGATGAGCCAGAACCGGCAGGAGACTAAAGACCGCCTCCGCTCCCAGCACGATTACCAGGTGAACCTTAAAGCAGAGCTTGAAATCCGTCAGCTCCATGAAAAGATTGATCACCTCATCATGCACCAGTGGCAGAGACTGATTGAGATACAGGAAATCCAGCTGGAGATTATGGAGGAAATTGGCGGCGAATTGCACCGGGGAAGAAAAGTATAACATGCTTCACGGAAGATGGGTTTTGAATTTTATTGTAAACATGGTATACTTATATAAAAGGCCGGGAAATATGAATCTGGAATTTATCAACTCAAGAAAATATCTGATTTTCCCTTCCTGCTTTCCTGAGTTGCAAATTTTCAACCTCCCCTTTTAAAGGGGAGGTTGAAAATATTCAGATGACCTGTAATTCTGCTGAAAGGTGATTTTCTTAATTACTCAAGGAGGAATAAACATACCGTGACTATAAAACTGGCTACATTATATTCTGTCGGGATAGCTGTTTCGCTGCTGTTTGTGTCAGGGTGTATGGTAAATCCGGTCACCCTTGAGCAGCAGTTTAATGTTATCAGTGAGGACCGGGAAATAAATATCGGCAGGCAGGCTCACCCGGAGATTATCAAGCAGTTTGGCTACTATCAGAATCCGGACTTGCAGAGATATGTGAATGAAATCGGGCAAAAGCTGGTAACCGTATGCAAGCGCCGGGATATTACCTATCACTTCACGGTGATTGATACGCCCATTGAGAATGCGTTTGCCGTTCCCGGCGGCTATATTTATATTACGCGCGGCCTTCTTGCCTACCTCAACAGCGAGGCAGAGCTGGCCGGCGTGCTGGCGCATGAAATCGGCCACATAGTGGGGCGGGACAGCGCTAACCAGATATCACAGGCCATGCTTGCCCAGATAGCGGCGCTTGCCGGGGTGGCTGCAGGCTCGGCATCAAAGGGTGACGCGGCTGCGGCCACCAGCCTTCTGCTCAATTCCGTTATGCTGGGATTTGGCAGGGAGAAGGAGTATCTTGCTGATGCCCAGGGCGTTGAATATATGTATAAAGCAGGATATGATCCCATGCAGATGGCATCATTTCAGCGCTCGCTTTCCCAGATAAGCCAGAGCCCCATAGGGCTCCAGCAGTATAACATGACCCACCCCAATATTTTTGACCGCATTGACCAGTGCACTGCCAGGGCCAAAGTCATGATGGCAATGAACACGGCGATGTCACAGATTAATAATCAGGATACCGCGGTAAATAAAATCCAGAACAACAGCGGTATCCAGGTTTTATCTGAAAAGTATAAAGAGTATCTCGAAGGGCTTGCCTACGGGCCAAAGGAAAACCTGCGCCATATTAAAATTTATACCACCATGGAAGGAGACACGCTCTCGTTAATAGCTAAAAAGACGCTTGGCAACGAGCTGAAAGCAAAAGAGCTTGCCGAGCTGAACGGCATCCCTCCCGAGATGCAGCTGGTTGCCGGCTCCAAAATTAAAACAATCTTTTAAAGAGAACGGTTGATCGGTGAGTTGGTGAATGGGTAAATCGGTATATTAACTTAAAAAAGTGGGTCGCC
>CAIYCZ010000080.1 GCA_903924805.1 uncultured delta proteobacterium
AACAAAATATGTTTTTGGGCAGGGGATTTTATTTTTAAGCGCCCAGTTGATCATGTTTGCCTTGTTTCTGATAAAGACAAGTTTTTCATATTCAGGAATTAGAAGGCCGGTCAGTTTTGAGATTTCATCTTTATGTCTACATATAAGCAGAAGTGTCTCCTCTTCCATAGGCATCAGGCATTGGTAGGCTGTTTTTTTGAGCGCAGCTAATATGTAAGCAATAAATTCATCCGGCCGCGCAAGCGGTGAAGGATAGAGAACCCGACGGTTGCAGAACCTCGAAAAAAAAGATGGAGCAAGCATGCAACTGTCACCAACGGTTACCTCAACCCCTCGCCTTCCAAGAGACCGTACTGCCGCAAGGGATTTTCTCCAGAAGCCATCAGTAATAAAAATCTTCATTACGATGAGGCGCTCCTTTGTGCCGACTGAATTTCATATGCTCCCACAGGGGACCTCTTATTCCATAATGCCGAAGCCTTTTCTGGATAGTATAATCACACATGATGTTTTGTCCCGGCACAATGCAATTGCTGTGGTTTTGTGCATATTCCTTGACAAGCTCCACAATAAAAGACTTCACCGCAGAAGACATATAAAAAACCGGGCTCAGTGAAATCTCCTGCTCTAAAATTATTCCCTCCATCTCAGCAATCCGTGCAAGCTCGGTTCCTGGGAAAATCCTGATACCGGTCATGATGATAACCGCAGTCTGATCAATGTCATGCATAACGCGCAGAGTTTCTGAGACAGTGTGCATAGTTTCTCCTGGCGCCCCTAAAAGAATACTGTGACAGAAAGCCATGTCCAAATTCCTGCATACTTGCGAGGCTTTTATTATATCCTTCAAGGCAAAGTCTTTCCGCAGGCTTTTAAGCACTACATCTGCGCAGCTGTCTGTGCCAAATTCAACACCCGTACACCCTGACTCTTTCATCAGAGATATGAGTTCCTTGGTTGCAAACACCGGGCTGCAATAGCAACTCCATTTGACCGTAAGGTTTCTTTTAATAAGCTCCTGGCAGATCTCCTGAACATGTTTCGGCGGATAGTTAAACACCGTGTCAACAATGAAAAATGTATCAATACCCAGTTCCTTTTTCATGTATTCAATTTCAGCTACTACTTTTTTTGAGCTCCTGAGCCGTACCGCTCTGCCCTCAATTAGTGGATATGTACAATAAATACAACGTCCATTACATCCGCGCTTTGTCTGTATATTGCCCATACCTCCGCAGCGCATGTAGGCACTGTTGTCGAGCAGATCTCTTCTGGGAAAGGGAATGCTGTCAAAATCAAGAAAAGCAGATGAGACTTTCCGGTTTTTGACAGAGCTCTGGCGTGTTATAACTCCAAGAATATCAATGCACTGCCTTCCATCGGCTATTGCCGCAATGAGCTCGGGCAGCCTTTCTTCACCCTCACCGATGATGCCGTAGTCAGCATCAATATAGGTGAGTATGTAATCAGGCATAAGAGTAAAGCCTGCCCCCCCTGCAACGATAGGAGCGCCTGAACACTCTCTGCACCAAGAGACAACGTCCTTATAAAACGGGAGATATGAAATGCTGTTAGGGAATGAAACATTATCAATATTTCTTACAGAAATACCAATAATGTCAGGCATAAAGCTTACTATCCTGTCGGTAAGAGCTTTTTTATCTCCTTGAACAAAACAGAGGTCGACAATTGCAACCTCATGCTGCTTATCGGTAAGGGCACCAGCAAGATAGGCAAGCCCCAGAGGTGCAACGGGGTCAGGAAGCATTTCCTTGTTGGCTGATATCAGTAATATCTTCATGATGGAATTTTTATTTAAGACGGGGTTTTCATGTTGCTGGTGTCAGCTATGCCTTCTGAAAAATAATGGCAGCATTTGCGCCACCAAAAGAAATTCCATTCAGCAAAACTGTCCTAATCATCATGCTCACTGGAAAGCGGACAACATGCAATAAGCTACACTGCTCATCAGGAATGGTCAGACTAATGGTCGCGGGAACAATCTGTTTTTTTAAAGAAAGGAGGATTGCCGCTGCTCTGAGCACGCCCATGCCTGCATATTCCC
>CAIYCZ010000081.1 GCA_903924805.1 uncultured delta proteobacterium
ATGGAACGATCAAGGCTACGCCCTCTTCAAACTCGGGAAAAACCAGGATGCCGTCAATGCGTATAATACCGCAATCAGCTTTGACCAGAACTATACAACAGCCCTGATCAACAAAGGTCAGGCACTCTACCAGATGGGAAAATACCAGGATGCTGTTGATGCCTATACCAGAGCTGATGCAACTGATCCGGGGAATAGTGAAGCTGCAAAAGGACTTGCACAGGCACAGGTCGCTGCGGCGGCTGCAACGCAAACTATACTTATCATTCTGGGAATTGTCCTGATCATCGCTGCAGGTGGAATAGTCTATTATATGAAATTCCGCAAACCAGCAGGAAAGGAAGCGCCTGGAAAGAAAACTAAGGCCGAGAAAAAATAATCTTTTTACTTTTTATCGGTTGTAACGGCAAAGGCCGCAGAGGTCCGTGAAAGCATTACCTTCTCATCGTCATCGGCAAATACTTCACCTTCAGCAAATGCGACCCGACGCCCCTTCCGGATTACGCGGCCTTCCGCAATGACGAAACCATCCTGAGCCCCTTTAATGAAGCTTGTTGCTTCAGAAATGGTTGCAATTCCTTCGGTTCCGGAAAGCAGGGGGTAGATTGCAAGCGCCATCGCTTCATCAGCCAGTGCTGCAAGCAGCCCTCCCTGTAACCAGCCGACGCCATTATGCATATCAGGGCGGACCTGCATTTTCAGCACCGCCTTCCCCGGCTCGACGCTGACCACATCTATTCCCATCAGGCGAAAAAAAGGGTTGGCTGACTTTCCGTCTTTTTTGATTTTTTCCAGATATGACATTTTTGCTCTAACGGATTTTGAGATAACAAGTGATTAAGATTGTCCTTCGCCCGTTGTACAATCGTTTTATAATATCTGTAAAACGACGTATTCTCCATGCAGGATAAGGAAATTAAAGAGATGCTTGCCGATCTTGTCTGGCTTAACGCCCTCATTGCTACAGAACTCATACAGGTAACAGAGAACACTTCAGCAATCCTCAGGAAATCTCCTCCACCCGTGAGCTGCCTGCAGGAGCACGCCGCACTGCGCACAACAGTGCTTTTAATAGCAGAGAAATACCGTGATGACACCATGCTTGCCCGGCACCTTAACAAACACCAGTAATGTTATTGGGAGAATCCGCGAAAAGTACTGTAACGTAACTGCCGTATGACGTGCCTGGTCATGACTGCAGCAAGCCGTCAAGCATTTTCTGAATATAATCCTGGAAACCTGTCAGCGATCGATACCGGACTCTGCACACCATGACCACCGCGCCCGATACAACATACAGCATTGTTGTCCCCGCATACAACGAGGAACACCGGATCTCGCCATTCTTTAATGCCATCGACCGGTTTGACGGGGAGCTCATTGTTATCTGTGACGGGACAGATGGTACTGCAGATATAGTCGACAGGATTGCGGCCCGCAGGCAGGATCTGACTATCCGGTGCCTTCGGTTTGACCACCGGCTTGGAAAAGGCGGTGGGGTGATCACCGGTCTCCGGGCAGCCGGATCTTCCTGTATCGGATACATCGATGCTGACGGCTCCACGAGCATCGATGAGATGAAACGCCTGTTTTCATCCCTTTCCACCGCAGACGGTGCAATTGGTTCACGCTGGATACCGGGCGCACATCTTAAAGTGCAACAGAGCATCCTGCGGCAACTGGAAAGCCGCGCATTTAACCTGCTCATCAGGATCCTGTTTGGTCTGAACTACCACGACACGCAGTGTGGAGCAAAGGTATTTAAAAAATCAGCTATTGATGCAATATTGCCCAAAATGATCTCACGGGGATTTGAATTCGATGTCGAGCTGCTCTGGAGACTTAATAGTGCAGGATACACGGTTGACGAAGTCCCCATCGAATGGCAGAACAAAGGCGACTCCCATGTCCGGAAAAGGGATATGATCAGGATGCTTGCAGGTATTTTTGCGGTCAGGATTGGTTTTGAACGACCATGATCCCGGCATCACGTGAAGAGCAGAAAAAAGAAGCGTTCAGGCTCTTCGAAGACGGGCGGTACCAGGAATCATTAGAGATCTGCAACATCCTCCTTGAGAATTGCAAGGATTCAGCTATTGAAGTGCTCGCTGCCACAAACCTC
>CAIYCZ010000082.1 GCA_903924805.1 uncultured delta proteobacterium
GTTTAAGGCTGTTGCGGACCCGAACCGCATCAGAATCTTAAAGATGCTCCAGAAAAAAAAGATGTGCGTGTGCGAGCTTGCCGCGGTGCTGCGGATAACCCAGCCCAGCGTGTCACGCCACCTCAGCATGATGAAAGAGGCCGGACTGGTGTGCGATGAGCGCGACGGGCAGTGGATTAACTATGAGCTCTGCGAGGAAAAGGTAAACCGGTATGCCCCTGCCATCATGAAATACATAAAAGAATGGATAAATGACTCTCCCCGGGTCAGGGAAGACGCGGCAACACTGAAGCACCTTAACCGCGAGAAGCTCTGCAAAAAAGGATAATTGTAACAATACAACCACTGAGTTCACCGAGAATTTCTCTGTGGTCTCGAAACGAAGCCATTAGCTGAAAGCTGCCAGCTTACAGCTTGTAATGATTTTCTCAGTGTTCTCTGTGGTTAATTTTTAGCAATACATACAGGAGGGACTTTTTATGACTGAATCAGTTGCAAAAAGGTTATCGTTTCTGGACAGGTTTTTAACTCTGTGGATATTTCTTGCCATGTTTATTGGTGTTGGCTGGGGGTATCTGTTTCCGGGAGTTGTCAATTTCTGGAATCAGTTTCAGTCAGGCACAACCAACATCCCCATTGCCATCGGCCTTATCCTCATGATGTATCCGCCACTGGCCAAAGTACGCTATGAAGAACTTGGCGAAGTATTCAGAAATTATAAGGTGCTGTCTCTCTCCCTGATGCAGAACTGGGTTATAGGCCCCATTCTCATGTTTATCCTGGCAATAGTTTTTCTGAATGGCTATCCCGCATATATGCAAGGCTTGATTATGATCGGCCTTGCCCGCTGTATTGCCATGGTCATTGTCTGGAATGACCTTGCCAAAGGCGATACCGAGTACTGCGCCGGGCTGGTTGCGTTTAACTCGATTTTTCAGGTGCTCTTCTTTTCAGTGTATGCCTGGATTTTTATTACCGTTCTGCCTCCCCTGCTTGGGCTTAAAGGAACTGAAGTCAATATCACCATTGGCCAGATCGCCAAAAGCGTCTTCATTTATCTGGGCATTCCCTTTATTGCCGGTGTCATCACCCGGTTTACCCTCATCAATATAAAAGACAAAAAATGGTACCATGAAAAATTTATCCCCAAAATCAGCCCCATCACCCTGATCGCCCTGCTTTTCACCATACTGGTTATGTTCTCCCTCAAGGGTGAATATATTGTAAAAATTCCCTTTGATGTTGTCCGCATTGCCATACCGCTGCTTATTTACTTTATTGTTATGTTCCTTGTGTCCTTCTATATGAGCAAAAAGGTTGGTGCCACCTATGCCCAGAGCGCAACCCTTTCCTTTACTGCTGCCAGCAATAATTTTGAGCTGGCAATCGCTGTAGCTGTGTCAGTCTTTGGTATTAATTCAGGCCAGGCATTTGCCGCGGTTATCGGCCCGCTGGTGGAGGTGCCGGTGCTCATCAGCCTGGTAAATGTGGCTCTCAGGTTTAAAACAAAATATTTTCCATTGGCAGCAGAAAAGCCTGTTGGTGTCTGTCAAATTGACTGCAAATAACTTTTAATGGAAATAGCCTTGAAGAAGAAAGTCCTTTTTTTATGTACCGGAAACTCTGCCCGCAGCCAGATGGCTGAAGGTTTAATGAGACACCTGCGAGGTGATGAGTTTGAAGTTTATTCTGCCGGTGTTGAGCCTAAAGGTGTCCACCCTAAGGCTGTTCAAGCCATGCAGGAAATCGGTATAGACATCTCGGGTCAAAAATCGAAACACACAGATGAACTGCCCGTCAGGGATTTTGACTATATTATTACTCTCTGTGATCACGCGGCACAAAACTGTCCGGTGTTTTTGGGTAAAGGGGTGAGGCTTCATCACGGCTTTTCTGATCCTGCCGCAGCAGTGGGCAGTGATCATGAAATGTTTGATGCATTCAGAAAAGTACGCGATGAACTGAAACAGTTTATCCTCAGGTTTGATACTGACTGAACATTATGGAATACGCACAAGAAAAATTCGAGAAACTGTGGCTGCCCATAGGCATTTTGACCCTGGCGCTGTGGCTGACGGTTTATCTGAACCTGCAGCGCTTTGCAGAGTGGTTTGCATACCAGTGTTTGCCGCTTGACCCCCAGTCCCGTCTGGGATCAGCAGTTGGATTTTTTATTTATGAAGCTCCCAAAGTATTGATGCTGCTTTTGCTGGTAGTGTTTGGCGTCGGCATTGTCCGCTCGTTTTTCACGCCGGAGAAAACCCGGGCGCTGCTTGCGGGCCGCCGGGAATCGGCCGGCTCTGTTCTGGCAGCTTTGCTCGGGGTGGTCACACCGTTCTGCTCGTGCTCGGCAGTGCCGCTGTTCATTGGTTTTGTGACCTCAGGAGTGCCGCTCGGAGTGACCTTCTCTTTTTTGGTGTCGGCACCAATGGTCAATGAAATTGCCCTCGTGCTGCTTTTTGGCCTGTTCGGGTGGAAGATAGCGCTGCTGTACATGGGCACCGGACTTGCCATTGCCATGGTATCAGGGCTGGTGATCGGCAAGCTTGGAATGGAAAAATACATAGAGGACTGGGTGTATGCAACCCGGCCGGCCCAGTCCGCATGCGTGGCAGAGTCGTACAGCCTGCAGGAGCGGATCAACTACGGGCTCGATGCAGTGCGCGACATTGTGGGCAAAGTCTGGCCCTATGTGCTTGTGGGTATCGCCGTAGGAGCCGGCATCCACGGATATGTTCCGGAAAATTTCATGGCCTCTATCATGGGCAAAAGCGCCTGGTGGAGTGTGCCCGTGGCAGTGCTGATCGGCATTCCCATGTATTCAAACGCTGCGGGAATCATCCCGGTAGTGCAGGCACTGCTGGAAAAGGGGGCTGCACGGGGTACGGTGCTTGCTTTTATGATGGCGGTCATCGGCCTGTCTTTGCCTGAGACAATCATACTGCGAAAGGTGCTTAAGATACCTCTCATTATAATATTTATCAGCGTGGTGGGCTGTGGAATTATAATAGTAGGTTATTTGTTCAATATACTGTTTTAGCGGGAGGGAATTCTTTATGCTTGATATTAAAAGAAAAACGCTCACTCTTGAGCCTCAGGAAGTGATGGAACTGGAGCGGATTATTATTGATGATGACCGGGATGGCGCTTTGCAGTTTCTGAAGAAACATATTTACCAGCAGTTCACACTATCGCAGGAGAACCGACTTAAATCACATCTCGATGGTTGTGATGATCCGGTGAGTACTTTCTCGGGGAAGAAGTA
>CAIYCZ010000083.1 GCA_903924805.1 uncultured delta proteobacterium
CAAACATTTAAATAAGGGTTCAATAAATGAACACAAAATTAAATGCAAGAGGTTTGAGAACAGTGAGGATTAAAAGCTCTAATTTAATCCCCTGTGTTATTCTATGTGCTGTATCTTTTATTTTGACATCTCAGATATGGGCCAAAGAACTCCTTGATGATAGCGGCCAGCTTCCAAAGCAATATATCATCACGCTTTCCGGGACTGTGCATAATGAAAAAATAAACGGTACGCAGGGATTACTCACCCTGAGTGGACCAAATCCTCTCAGTATGAACCCGTATCTCCTGGTTATTGAGGGATTCCCTAAAAAAAATTCCCAGAATTCGTTCTTTTGGAATTCAGAGTTCAGCGAGATGTCTGTCATTTCTAACGAAATAACCTGTGACATTAAACGGTCATTCGGAAAAACCCCCGATATACATTTCTACTACCTCAGTCCTCGGTTGCTTGAATTGTACAAGATCTTTGAAACACAGCTCGAACCGGAAAGAAAAAAAAGTACCGAACAGGTTGCCCTGCCCAGCAGAATTATTGCAAAGGCTGGAAAACTAAAGGTGAAGATAGATACCAGCAGTGTCTCAGGCTCTGCTTGGATAAATGGTTATGACAATGTAGAGCAGGGACATGTGCAGTATAGCGTTCAATTTTACGGCAGACGGGTACACGGATTGAAAGCTCAGGAAGAGATGAAAAAGGGACTATTGATAAAATAGGATGAAAAAACTGATAGACTGTTTGATCATATCCTGTTTTGTTCTCATCTTCAGCGCCTCTGTTGTCAGCGAGACAGTATGTTTTGATGTAAATAAATTTGAGATTACGCCGGCAGGTTATGGAGGCGGCGGGCGTTTTACTTCAATCGCCGTTGATCCAAAGGACCCACAGATTGTATTCATTGGTTCAGATGTAGCCGGAATATTCAAGAGCACTGATGGGGGTAATACGTTTAATCTGAAGGGAAGGGGGCTTGAAGGATTTGCAGTTGCCGATATAGCAATTCATCCAACATTTTCTGAACAGGTCATACTCCTCACTGATGAGGGCTTATACATAAGTGATGATCATGGTGAAAGCTGGGACAAAAAGAGTTCCTCTCTCAAATACAGTTCACGGTTTTGCGGCAGCCATGTGCTGGTTTTCTCAAAAAAGTATCTATGGGTTGGTACTGATAGCAATGGTGTTTTTCAGATTACGCTGGACACACCAACGTCTTCAATTGTTCCGGTGCCTGGACTGGGAAAGGTAAAGGTTAATGGTTTAGCACTCCACCGGGGGGATATATACGCTGCCACCTCTAACGGGATATTCAGTTATGAAAAAGGTGCGTGGCTTGCGAGAAATCAAGGGTTAAACCCGGAACAGCACGAAATTGTCGATATCAACTCCAATCAGAAGGATAGAATGTATATCGTAGAAAAAACTGCAGGATTGTATGTGTGGGATGATAAACAGAAGCAATGGGATAGACGGAGTCCAGAACTCTTACAGACGCTCATTAATCGCCCCAAAGCATACAAGGCCCTGGCTGTTAATCCTGATAATGCTGACATACTATTTCTGGCCACAGACCCGGTAATCTGGCCTCATTACCTTTTTATGTCAACTAACGGGGGCACTTCATGGAGAATGGTTACGGATTTTAGTTTAGCCCATAATGCTACAGATAACTGGGCGAAGACTATCAACGCAATCGAAGAAATTACTTTTTCGCCACGCAATCCCCAGCAGATATACATGACCGACTGGTGGAATGTGTGGAAGAGTATGGATGGTGGGCACACCTGGTTACAACTTCATAACGGACTGCAAAATACGGTAGTAAACGATGTCAAAGTATATCCAGAAGGTTCCCGAAACATATTTTTATCAGTGTCCGATAACGGGCTTATGGTTTCTGCAAACGCAGGAAAAGACTGGAAGCGGAAGATGTCGGGTGTGATAGACGGTCATGCTCAGGAACGGGAGATTTCCCAACAACATCCCTTAAAGATGTATTTGTTGATTAATTCATGGTTGAAGAAGGATAAAATTTATATATATAAAACGCTCAACGGCGGTGAAACGTGGGAGGACATCAGTTTTCCGGTACCAGAACAGCGGTTGCCACAGTTAGGATATGTAAACGGATTTGCCACCAATCTGAAAATTGATTTCACTACTGATGACACGGTCTATGTTGCAACAAACGGATACGGCATTTTTAAGACCACTGACGGAGGCACGAGCTGGAAAGCAATAAACCACGGCCTTGTTACCCCATACATAAAAGGGCCTGATGCTCTGCTGATTCATCCGCGCAATCCACATATTCTTTTTGCAAGCACCCTGCAGGGAGGTGTTTATAAGACTGTAGATAGCGGTGAGACGTGGATGCCGGTGAGCAGAAATTATCCGTTCACATTCGGGATGGCTATCGATCCGTCAAATCCCTCACGAATCTTTGCCTGTGCTCCTGAGAAAAAAATAGTGCTTAGTGAAGATGAAGGGGTGACCTGGAAAGAAATCAAACTTCCCGGGGCTGCACCTCCCTTTATTGCTGCAAATGCCATTGCAATTCATCCGGATAACCCACAATTGGTGTTTGTCGGAACATTGGCATATAATTACAAAGCTGCGGACGGACTATACATAAGCACGGATGGCGGACAGACATTTAAGCACGTGCCTTTTGCTGTGCCGCGAGTAAATATTAATAAAATAGCGATCCATAAGATTAATGAAATGATGGTTTTCATCTGTTTTAATGGTATTGGCGTGTATCAGGGTGAAATAAAAGAGGTATCTAATAATTGAAGATAATCCTGTGTAATAAATATTTTTTTTTAAACGGAGGAACTGAAAAATATCTTTATACTCTTGTCAAAGATCTTCCCAACCGGGGACACATGCCCATACCCTTCAGCGTCAAGTATGAGGGAAGCTGGGAATCTCCCTACAACTCATATTTTCTCGCACCACCAGGGTCGCCTGAGCAGACCCATTTTAAAGATATAACACTGGGTCCTGCAAACGTGCTGCGGCTTATAGAGCGGAGCATATATTCTTTTGAAGCAAAAAAATATCTTTCAAAATTGCTGCACACCATAGGTACAGCAGACATAGCGTATATTTTGAACATATATAATTATATGTCTCCGAGTATCATCCATACCTTCAGAAAGAACAACATTCCGGTAGTAGCTCAATTAGGAGACTACAACCTCCTGTGCCCGAGCTATATTTTCCTGAGGGATGGCAAGCCGTGTACGCTGTGCATGCAGGGCAGGTATCACTACGGGCTTCGCCACCGATGTGTAAAAAATAGTTTTGCAGCTTCTGCGGTCCGCGTCCTGGCAATGTACATTCACCAATGGCTGCGCATTTATAATCTGGTGGATGTGTTTCTTGTGCCGTGTGTCTTTATGAAGGAAAAATTAGTAGAGGGGGGGCTGCCTGGAGAACGTATTCAGCTGCTTCACTATCCGGTAGAAATAACAGAGCGCATGGAGGAGCACCAGAAGAAGAACTACATTATATACTTTGGCCGCGTCTCCTATGAAAAAGGCATTGATACACTCATTACGGCATATCAGAAGCTTTCTCTCCCGGTTGATCTCATCATCATAGGAAGAAGCTATGATGGCGAGCAGGAACGCCTGCAGCAGATGATACAGCCTGAATATGCTCACCGCATCAGGTTCCTGGGATTCAAGACCGGAGAGGAGCTTTCACGTTTGATTGGTGAAGCGCTGCTGAGCGTCGTTCCGAGCCGCTGTTATGACAACGCACCGATAAGTATTTATGAAAGTTTTTTACAGGGAACCCCGGTCATAGCTTCACGCATTGGAGGCATTCCCGAGCAGGTCCAGGAAGGGATATCCGGCAGACTATGTACGCCTGATTCTGAAGAAGAGATGCTGGAAGCTCTGCGCTGGATGCTGGACGACCGTGAACGGCTGCAGAGAATGGGAAAAGCAGGAATGAACTATGTTACTACGCAACTTTCTGTTGAAAAGCATATGGAGCAGCTATTAGACATTTTTAATAAAGTAATCAGCACACGCAAAACCACGGGGTCTACGTGATGAAAAGCATCAATGTACATATTCTGGCATCATACCTTGCCATAGGCGGTGCTGAACAGCTCCTGCTTGAGCTCTTAAAGAACATCAACCGGGAACGATTCACTGTCAATATTTCTTTATTGCGGGAACCAGGAATTATTGGAAATGAAATCATGGCACTTGGTTTTCCATTAAAAACAGGTGTAATCAAGTCCCGCTTCGATTTGTCAGGTATTTTTAAAATAGCTCACATACTTACAGAGACAAAAACAGATGTTGTGATGCTCATTAACCATCTCAATACGCTGTTTTACGGTGTACTTGGCGCACAGATAGCCGGTGTGCCTGCATGCATAAACTGGGAGAATGAGACATATAAGAAATATCCTTTACACA
>CAIYCZ010000084.1 GCA_903924805.1 uncultured delta proteobacterium
CTCAAGATATGCCGCCGGCTCTGAGTTTCCATCAAACATCATCGGCACCCCCTGATAGACCGCAACCATTATCCATTTCTCCGGTTTGCCCAGGAGTTTTGCAATGAATGCGGATGTTCTTTTAAGCAGATCCTGCACTGCTGCCTGATCCATCTGCTTATTAGTTTCTGTTTTGAGATATGGCATAAGCGCTCCCCTCTAAGTATGACGCAGAGATAAAAATCAATAGCTGTCAGCTATGTACTGAAGCGAGTATAAAGTAAGAGCAATTTGAGTGTCAATTAAAAACAGGCCAGGCTTAAATCAGATTGCCAATAGTTTAATATGTTTGGCGCGCTGCTGCTGGTGCTTGCCCTCATCTGTGTTATCAAGCCAAAATTTTTAAAGCAATTAAGAGTCGGAAGCGTTAGAGAGTTGCCAGTGTGGGGATTTTTTTAACTCTTTTACTGCTCTATTCTCTCCCATTTAAACACTATTAACTCTGCAATTTCATATCGTTATACTGTTTTTATATTCTTATGAAATTGATTGAACTATACTAAATTAGTAAATATAAATCAGTAACGTAAATAAAATATTTTACTCTATTGACAATTGTTTACGCATTGTGTATTAAATAGAAAATATCGTAAGGTAAAAAAATGGTAACAATTATCGACTTTCAATCCCTGCCAAAAAAACACCTGCAGCTCATAGAATCTGCACAAGATCTGTTCTGCAATCACGGCGTGCGCCGGGTAACCATTGAAGAGATTTGCAGGACTGCCAATATAAGCAAAATGACCTTTTATAAGTACTTTTCTGATAAATGGGATATTGCCAGGGCAGTCCTTGATTACCTGATAAATGCAGGCCTTACAATGTATTGCGAACTGATTAAAGAGCCTATTCCCTTTGCCCAAAAGGTTGAAAGGATTCTCATGATTTCAACATCACGGGTGCATGCCATTGGATCAGCATTCCTTGATGATTTAATGAAGCCGGACTCGCCTCTGCATGCCTATTTCATGGAACAGCAAAAAAAGGTTTCTGAATTATCCATTGAATTCCTGCAGAGTGCCCAGAAAGAAGGCCTTATTCATAAAAACATCCAGATGCCTGTTGCACTTTTTATGCTCACCCGCCTATCTGAGCTATTAAATCACCCTGAATTCATCCAGATTATGCCGGATATCGAGCAGCGGACTGCAGAAATAGCAACGCTGTTTTTTTATGGATTCTCACGAACACCTGTCCAAACAGATTTGGCTGCATGTAATGACCGGTCTGTGTATAGCGAGCAAAAAAAATCCAATACTACTCTACCGTCTGAAATTACCCGTGAATGAATTAAATTTTCACCATTAAATCCGCAATAAGGGGGAATTACAATGCAACGACGGGATTTTATTAAAGCAGTAGGAATAGGCTGTGTGGGCTGCTGTTGTAACCCGCTTAACGTGCTGGCGAAGGGCAGCATATCATCGGCATGTCGTAATACCTTTAAAGCAGGTTGTTCCACCCGCATAAGCACGTTACGCACATGCGATCGTGCATTAGCAAGCCTTGACGGAAGGACGTGGGACAAAGATAAATTACTGAAACAATATGATGAAGGATATGCTTCACGGTGGGAATTGTACGCACCTGTTTTTGGCGAAGACAAAGTTAACAGCATCCTTGATGAAATGCGCGATTCATACGAAGCTCTTATTCCTGATATGCCCTATATTGGTGAGCGCAATTATCACCTGCAGTGGGATATCCCCAATGCTCAGAAGCTGGCCGAGTTTAAGGTTGCAAAGACCTATGGCTTAACGGTCAAGGATTTCAGCAACATGTATCTTGATTGGGCTGAAAAAGATCTGCGCTCACAGTATACAGACAGTGAGCTGGTTCAGATTGGAAGCATGCAGTTTGGACTCATTGCAGAAATCCAGTTGAGAATCGTTGCATTCAAATCTC
>CAIYCZ010000085.1 GCA_903924805.1 uncultured delta proteobacterium
CTGCTCTCACTTGCCCAGACCATCGAACTCAAGGATCCCTATACCAGAGGCCACTGTGACAGTGTTGCAAAATATGCCCTGCTTATAGCGGACAAGCTTGAACTGAGCGATGAGATGAAGAAACAGATTAGATTCGGCAGCTGGCTCCATGACTGCGGAAAAATCGGAGTGCCCGAGGCAATCCTGAATTATCCCGGCAAGCTCAATGACCAGGAGATGAAGATTATAAAGAAACATCCCGTCTGGGGAGCTGATGTGGCCAAGCGCGCGCAGCTTTCTGATGTAATACTGAATATCATCCTCTATCATCACGAAGCATACGATGGCAGCGGATACCCCTATGGTCTGAAAGGAGAGATAATACCGATCGAATCGCGGATAGTTTCAGTCGCAGACGTATATGATGCGCTTATCTCAGACAGGCCGTACCGGAAAGGATTCGGCATGGACAAGGCAATTGAAATTATGAATTCAATGACCGGTAAAGCGTTCGATCCAAAAATTGCCGCGTTGTTTTTAGAACTAATAGGTTCCCAGCACGTATCCCCCCAATCCTGATTCTAGGATTATTTTATTTCCGGTTTAATCTGTTTTTTGTTAATCTGCACCATAAACTTGTTCCTGCTTAATTAAAACACCTTGCCATTCAACCCGGTATTAGACTTTCTAAAGAAGGAAAGCAGCTATGGTAAAAAGACTCTTCAGACGCAAATTCCTGGAGAACTTTGCAGAAGGAATTGATATGGGGGAGCACCGCCTGCAGCGGTCACTCACTGCCTTCGACCTTACTATCCTTGGGATTGGCGCCATTATCGGTGTTGGTATTTTTGTGCTGACCGGTACCGCTTCAGCACGTTTTGCAGGTCCCGGAATAGTTCTTTCCCTGTTTATATCGGCAGGGGCATGTTTGTTTACGGCATTCTGTTATGCAGAATTTGCAGCACTGATCCCGGTAGCAGGCAGTGCGTATAACTATGCCTATGCAACTATGGGTGAAATGATTGCCTGGATTATCGGATGGGATCTGATTCTGGAGTATATTGTCGCCTCTATTGCCGTAGCAATTGGCTGGTCAGGATATTTTGTAAATATTCTGAAAGCCGTGGGGATTAGCCTGCCGGTGTGGTGTTCAAATGCACCGGGTACGGTACCCGGCGCTGTAATCAATCTGCCGGCAGTGCTGGTGGTGCTTTTTCTTACCGCCATGCTTATCATCGGGATTAAGGAGAGCGCCCGCTTTACCAGCCTGGTAGTGTTTATAAAGCTGGTAACCGTAATAATTTTTATTGCTGTCGGGATGTTTAATATCAAGCCGGCAAACTGGGTGCCCTTTCTGCCGTTCGGGTTCAAGGGTGTAATGACTGCGGCGGCAATTATATTTTTTGCCTATATCGGTTTTGATGCCATATCCACCGTTGCTGAAGAAACAATAAACCCGCAGCGCAACATGCCGATAGGCATTATTCTATCCCTGGTAATCTGTACGGTCCTGTATATCCTGGTGGCAGCAATTCTTACTGGTATGGTTTCATATAAGGAACTGGATCATCCTGCACCGGTTGCTCATGCGTTAAACATTATAGGGTTTACCTGGGGATCAGCGCTCGTTTCTGTCGGGGCAGTGGCAGGTATTACCAGTGTTCTCCTGGTAATGCTCATGGGGCAGCCACGGGTGTTTTTTTCCATGTCGCGCGATGGCCTGTTATGGCCATGGATTGCAAAGGTGCACCCGCGTTTTCGCACTCCCTACGTGGCGCAGATTATCACCGGAGGTGCGGTAGCAGGATTTGCCGGTTTTCTTGATATAGGCACTGCTGCTGAGCTGTGCAATATCGGTACCCTGTTTGCCTTTTGTATAGTCTGTGGAGGAGTGACAATACTGAGATGGACGCACCCTGACATAAAGCGTTCATTCCGCTGCCCGCTGGTGCCGTTAGTGCCTCTTCTGGGTATAAGCTTTTGTGCAAGCTTAATGCTATCGCTGCCTAAAATCACCTGGATCAGGTTTGTCGTATGGCTTATCGGTGGACTTTTTATCTATTTCTTTTATGGGATAAAGCACAGCCGTATGGCAAAACGGGAAAGCAGTTATGATATAAGCTTATAATTAACAGAGCTATGATGAACACTACGTATTATTTATGAGGGCAGGGCATCCATGAATAAGCCACTACCAATAAACATTATTGATATAAGGCACGAAGAGTTCACGGGATTGAACTGGAGAGTTGCTGAAATAGAATGGCTGCTGGTTGCACTGGTTATCTTATTTATTGAGATGACAAGCGCAGTTATCCCCGGTAAGCCGGCTATTCTTACTGCGCTGACCATATTCAGCTTTTTCATCCTCATATCTCATTACAGCGGGCTTCAGAGACTGTGCAATAAATGGAAGCTCGCGATTGATACCTGGGCAATGATTGTATTTGTAAGCTTCGTACTCTGGCATACCGGCAAAATTGCAAGCCCACTTTTAAGCCTTTATCAATTAGTCATTATAACAGCGGCTACAACGCTCGGTGAAACTATCACGTTCCTTGAAGTAGGGCTCATCTCTGCTATCTGCCTTTTTCTGAGCTTTTCTCCTTTGGCGATTCCACACATCACGCTTGAGCAGCTCAGAGGACCGCTCATGCTGATGTTTCCCTTCTGGCTTACCGCATATATCACCACCAGGCTTTCAAAGGAGACAGAATTTGCAAAGCATAAAATAGAGCACCTCTCGCAGACTGATGATCTGACCGGGTTGTGGAATATGAGAATGTTTTCAGTTCTCACGCAAAGTGAATTAAATCGTTCTGCCAGATTCGGTCATGTATTCTCTGTTATGATGGTTGATGCAGATAATCTGAAAACAGTAAACGATACGTTCGGCCATCTGGCAGGTGACAGCCTGATAAAGCTTATTGGTAAAACAGTTCAGGAGAACATTCGATCTACAGATATTGTAGCACGATACGGAGGAGATGAGTTCGTGGTTCTGCTTCCAGAAACTAACTGCTCTGGTGCCTTTACTGCCGCTGAGAAGGTCAGACAATCTGTCAAAGCTACACCGTTTACGGTATCCGGAGAACAAATACCTATAAATGTGAGTACTGGTATTGCGGGCTACCCGGACCATGGAACGGAAATGCTGGAGCTTTTAAACAAGGCAGATAGTGCCTTGAACAAAAGCAAAGGCGGAGGGAAAAACAGGACTACGATTTTTTCGGATTAGCAGTTTCTGATTTATTTCTACGGTAATAATAAAAAGAGGTTAGCCCCATATCCTGCAGAGCTAACCTCTTTTATTTGGTGGTCCCAACGGGAGTCGAACCCGTGTTTTCGGCGTGAGAGGCCAACGTCCTAGGCCACTAGACGATGGGACCGCATTCATTATTCACAGCGTGTTGTGGCTGGGGGACCAGGATTCGAACCTAGATAGCCAGATCCAGAGTCTGGTGTCCTGCCATTGGACGATCCCCCAGTCAACGTTGCATCCTCAACTGCGCTCTTTTACCTTACAATAGAAATATTCTAAAATCATATTGCAGTCAAGATAATTTTACATAATGAAATAGACGATATACGCTGGTTGTGTGCATGTTGAAAGTATAGGTGACAGAAGAACCGCATGTATTACTTATACGGTGTTACCCAAATTGCCTTTGACTTCTCTCATGTAATCCCCTATA
>CAIYCZ010000086.1 GCA_903924805.1 uncultured delta proteobacterium
CAGCAGTATGAAAGCCATTACCATGCATAACGTCAGAGAAATATAAAATCTCTTTTCCATGCAAGCCCCCTTTCTGTTATTGAAGAACTATGGTTACACCTGGAACTCAGGAACTCACAAAAATAAAAACAAAAAATCTGATTTTTTGAGTTCCAGATTTTAAATTTAATCGAGCACCTGCCGGCCGGTTGCAAAAACATTCCATACTACAGCGCCAAACAGCAGCACCCCTGCCGCAATATAAAATATCATATCCCACCGGTTGTAAAGGGATACCATGCAGCCAACGACCACAGGGACAATAACCCCTGCAATATTTCCCGCTGTTGTCTGCATGCCCATAATAATGCCGGCATAGCGGGGCCCGATATCCAGGGCATTCGGGCCGGTGGTGCTGCCGGTCATGGAGAGCATGCCGAGAGCAAGGGTTATAAGCAGTATGACACCCGGTTTGGAATCTGCCTGTGCCAGCAGTATGAGAAACACGCTTGCACTCACCAGGCTGATGGTGTGAAATATCTTGCGGATGCTTGTAATCTTCCCGGTCCTCCGTATACAATAATCAGCCAGCCAGCCTGCCCCGTTACTGCCGATCACCATGGCAACATAGGGAAGCATTGCATACAGTCCCATTTCCTTTATGGAAAAGCCGTGTGCCTTGACCAGGTACGTCGGGAGCCAGGTGAGAAACATAAAGAACCCCCAGCTCACACAGAAGTGATTGACAACCAGCGCCCACACATGAACATTTGACAGCAAAAGCTTCCAGGGTATCTTCTCAAGCGGCGCAATCTCAGGCCGGTTATCCCTGATGTAGGCAAGCTCGCGGGGATGTATGGTGCTGTGCTCCTCGGGCCTGTTAGCCGCGCACCAGGGCCAGAACGCAAGCCAGAAAAAACCCAGCAGCCCGAAAATATAAAAGACAAAAGGCCATCCCCATGCAACCATTATCCATGTTGCCAGCGGGAATGCCAGAATATTGCCGACCGATATCCCCGAGAGTATAAAACCCATCACCCGTGACCGCTCTCCAGCCGGAATCCACCGGGAGCTGAGGCTTTGAATTGCCGGGAAATTGACCCCCTCACCCAGACCCATGAGGGTGCGAAACACTGCCATGGAGCCGGCAGTTTTTGCCAGGGGAGTTATCATGGTAAAAAAAGACCACCAGAGCACCCCGGCACCGAGCACCTTCTTGCCTCCGTAGCGGTCTGCCAGCCACCCGCCGGGGATCTGCAGCAGCGTGTACCCCCAGAAAAAGGATGAAAGAATAATGCCCAGGGCTGCCTCATTCCATCCCAGCTCCTTCATGATGACCGGTGCCGTTACCGCAATGTTGATGCGGTCCATGTAACAGATGAGATTGCAGGTAAAAAAAAGGACGACCATATTGAGACGCTTTGGCCATCCGTTGCTGCTCGGTGAGTCAGGAAGAGTTTCCGGGCAAGAATCATTCATGGGTTGCATCACAACAGATTGCTGGCAAGCTCTGCCAGCTCGGAGCGCTCGCCTTTTTCCAGGTTTATGTGGGCATAGATTTTCTGCCCCTGCATTTTATCGATGAGATAGCTCAAACCGTTTGAATAGGCGTCAAGGTAGGGATGGTCTATCTGGAAAATATCACCGGTAAAAACCACCTTGGTGTTCTCCCCTGCCCGGGTAATAATGGTTTTAACTTCATGCGGTGTGAGGTTCTGCGCTTCATCCACAATAAAGTAGATTTTCACCAGGCTGCGGCCGCGGATATAGGAAAGCGGTGCTACTACCAGCTTGCCTTCATCAAGCAGCTCTTTGACCCGGCGGTTATTGGAATCCTGTTCCGGGAACTGGTTCTGGATGACCCCGAGGTTGTCAAACAGCGGCTGGATGTACGGGTCAAGCTTTGCCTGGATGTCACCGGGCAGGAAGCCCATGTCCCTGTTGCTCAGGGGTACAATGGGCCGGGCTATGAATATCTGGCGGTAGTATCTTCTTTTCTCAAGCGCTGCAGCCAGAGCCAGCAGGGTTTTGCCGGTGCCTGCCTTGCCAGATACGGTTACCAGCTGGACATCGGTATTCATCAGCGCGCTCAGGGCAAATGTCTGCTCTGCATTGCGCGGAATAATCCCGTAGGCAGCGACTTTGTCTACCCGCTTTATAACCTGGGAAAACGGGTCAAAGGTCGCCAGGGCGGATTTTTTTGCGTTGCGCATGATGATGTATTCATTGGGCAGCAGCGGCTTCACCAGAGGCAATGCTGACACATCAATCTGGTACGGCTCCGTATACATGCGGTCAATTAATTCCTCAGGCACGCTCTCTTCAATGCGCCTGCCGGCATACAGCAGTGAAATGTCTTTGACGTGATCGGTGGTATAGTCCTGCGCCATAAGCCCGATTGACTTTGCTTTCATGCGCAGGTTGACATCCTTGGAAACCAGAATGACTTTTCTGGCAGGATTTTCTATGGCAAGGTAATAGGCGGTATTCAGGATGTGGTGATCAAGCTTGTTGCTGGAATAATTAAACGCAATATCCTCGTGAAATTTCTGCTCGAGCTTTATGCTGATTTTACCCCGGCCGGGCCCGATCTTGACACCGCCGTCAAACAGCTTGTCGCCGCTCAGAGAATCCAGCGCCCGCACAAATTCCCGGGCATGGTAATTGAGCGTTTCGTTTCCCCGTTTAAACTGGTCAAGCTCTTCCAAAACCGTAATCGGCACTACAATGTCATGCTCCTGGAACTGATAAATGCAGGAACTGTCGTGGAGGATGACGTTGGTATCAAGGACGAATACCTTTTTTTTGCTCTGGGCCATTGGTGACAACCTTTATTCCAGGCTCTGCAGCATTTCAGCCAGGCGCAGATAAAAATTTTTCAGCTTTTTAACTTTAACCGGGGTATTGATCGACTGGCCGATTATATCCCCGTGATCCCAGTGCAGCTTGCCCATGTAATTCCATACGCCTTTTTTAGGGCGATTCCGGTTTACCTGACACCGGTCACTGCAGCCCAGGAGCGGCGCTCTCATTGAAATAGTATTGACCAGCCCGTCATTTTCATGCCAGCGGGGTCCGATATGGAACGGGTCTTTTACCGGAAGGATCCCCAGGTACGCCGCCAGGGGAATCAGCAGCGGATTTATTAAGGGGTCAGGCAGATAGAATAACCCCAGCGCGACAGGAAAGGTTTTCTGGTTTGCATATGAAAAATAATATGCATCCGGATCAACGGTCGAGCTGTTTACCCGTTCGTTGAATTCCTGCGCACCGGCAATTGATATTTCCCACGTGGAAATGTCTTTTGTTTCCCCCAGCGTGTCCGTGACCCGCACGAGATACTGTTCAAGGGTCTCAGCAGGCTCCCTCTTCAGGTACCACTGCTCAAGGTCAAAATTATACAGCTTATCAACCGGGGTATCCGCGTCAGGGTCTATGCCCGCCAGCACCAGCACCATGGTCATGATGCGCACCGGGTCATTTAAAATAGTATATATGCAGGTGCCGTTGTGGGGAGTGGACAGGGTAGTAATACTTTTTATCCAGCCGCTGCCCGGGGTAAACGGCTCGCCATCTCCATTCTTTAATACCGAGCGCAGCCGCGGGTCGCGCCCTGCCATCAGCGCTGACAGCATCCGTATGGTCTGCCCTCCCAGGCTGTGCCCGACGAGATGAACGGGATGGTCAGCATCCCACTGTGGATACAGGGGGTGGTCATAAAACCTGCCTTCAGGGCGCTGAAGATGGCCAAAATTTTTGCTGTGCTCTGCTCCATAGTCAACCTGGCCGCCCTTTATCTGATAATACAGCTCAATGGCCCGGTCCCAGTTGCTGGAAACAGCGCCAACGCTTGCGACATACACTTCGTAGCCGTTTTCTTCTAAAAACGCTTTCAGATCAGTCGTACCGCCCCAGTAAAAATATCCGGGCAGCTCATCCAGCCCCCAGCCGCCCATGCCGTGGACAAGAATTATCGGGCAGCTATTTTTTTTATCAGGGGATTGTGCACAATATACAGAGCCCGCACAGGAGATACCGAGCACCAGGCACAGTACTATGATAGCATTTTTTTTCATACCTGTTCTGAATTCACATTTACAAAAGCACGGATCATTAAGATTTATATTCTGCAAAATAAATCAAAACCATCCATCCGTCAAATTAAAAAACACCTGGGTCATGTTTCACGATGCGCGATTCATGATGCAGGTTTTTTTATCTTGCATCCTGCATCCTGTATCCTGTATCCTGTCCCTCCTATGGACATACTCTCTCATGGCCTGTGGGCGACGGCTGCTGCTAAAGCTGCAAACAAAACAGGGCAAAAAAGATTGCGGGTTGGATGGATGGCATTCTGGGGGGTACTGCCTGATTTGTTTTCGTTCACTCCTGCCATTATCTGGATTCTCTGGCAGATGGTTATTCAGGGTACTTCCTTTGCTGATATACCGCGCCTGGAACGGCTGCCCCTGGAGGTGCGGAACTCATTTTTAATCTTTCGACTGACAAATACCCTGTATCACATCAGTCACAGTATCGTAATCTTTTCTGCAGTATTTCTGGTTGCAGGGGGCTTTAGACGGCTAAGATACCGATACCGGCAGCAGGCACCTGCTACTACTGTTCAGGGAACACCGTACGGGGAAATGGCCGGGTGGCTGATCCACATTGTTATGGACATACCGACCCATGCAAAGGAATTTTATCCAACCCCGTTTCTCTGGCCGCTGCTTGATTTAAAGCTGTATGGCATTTCCTGGGCAACACCGTGGGTTATGGTGCTTAACTACAGCACGCTGGTTGGGTTATTTGTGGCGCTGCGTTTGATGGGAAACCACAGGGGTCAAGGGGAAAAGGATTCAAGAGGCCAAGTGCTCTGAAAAAGTTTATAGCTCATTGTTTGAAGTTTGTAGTTAACTAAAAACTATAAACTACAAACAAGAAACTTCTATGTCCCTTGAACTCTTCCCCGCGTCTATTGGACTGAGCTTTTTTCTATTGGGGGGACATGAGCAACGGTCCTCACCGGTGTACTGCTGGATCGCTGATTTTTTTGAAACCGCTCTATGGCGTGCAGCTTCATGAGATAGATAAACGTTTCATGGCACTGGTTGCGCGTGAGCCACTGGTATTCAAGCCGTTCGTTACGGGTCAGGTCCTTTTTCTCTGAGAGCTGCGCAAGCCGGGCCCGCGGATTGAGCCACCTGACCCCGAAATGCTCAAGCCCGTAGACGACCCGCTCGGGCCCGCCGTTGTAGGCTGCCGCTGCAGCATACTTCTCATACCCGGACCACATCAGTTTGGGATACGCGTCTATAAGCTCGGCAGCATAATTATCCAGCAGGCAAATTTCCGCCTTGATGGCGCTCACATGGTCGCCTGTGGCCTTGCGGAAATTTCGCGTGATGCCGGAATCCGGATAGTTATTCCATACCGCCGCCATGCCCATGGTGGTAAACTGGGTGAGGCCGCGCGCTCCGGCACAGCTCCCGGTAAAATTATAGGCATCTTTACGGTTGGCACCGATGATAACCAGTATCCGCTCGGCCAGGCGCATGAGCTCCTCCTCCTGCCGGTCATTGAGCCGCGTGCTCTCAGAAGCAATTGAGCAAAACCGGCCCGGGTCCATCTGCTCGGCAAGTATCACGTTGCTATAGTCTTCCCGTGTGAAGAACGGGGCGTGCAGCAGAGACTTTTCAGAAAATACCCGCGATTTTACCTGCCCGAGTTCCGTGCAGGCGCGCGAAATTTTATCCAGCAGATAGCTTCTTCCTGCCTGCACCAGCTCAGGCTGCAGCAGCGCGCTTGAGTACGGGGTATAGAGAACGGCGGGCCTTCCCAGAAACTTCTGCCGTTCAGGCTCAAGCGCGTACAGCAGCGCCACTACCGCCGTCCGGGCCGGCTCAAGGATGTTGATCGAGGAATTAAATCCGTTCCACCATTCCACTTCAAAGCGGATGTCACTTCCCTCAAGAAAGAGCGTCTGCTGTTTTATCCAGCCGGATGCAATTTTTATCTCCCCGGTTTTGACATTAGCCAGCGCCAGTTTCACTTCACGTTTTTCAGAGCGGTTCCGCGACCAGGGACGGTACGCCACGGTCTCCTTTCCCAGCCGCAAACGGGCATTTTCAATGACCGGCGCCAGAGGCACTTCACACGGGTAGGGTGCCTTGCTTAAAGGAGGCATGGGCTGAGTGAGGGGCCGGGCGCTCACCTGACAATGCCGGGACCGCCCTTTCGTGCAGACACGACTATTTTCCCCGGCACGTTTGGACACTGCGGCTGGTGACTGTGCCCCGGTTCGTGCCAGCACAGGATTACTGGTTACGGCGTTATACAAAAAACACAGAAAAAAGCAAAGGATGCTTTTAAAAATTACCGTATTCAATTTCATAAA
>CAIYCZ010000087.1 GCA_903924805.1 uncultured delta proteobacterium
GGACAAGCTGATATGGGATGTGGGACACCAGACTTATACCCACAAAATTCTTACCGGTAGAAAAGATGCCTTTCATACCATCCGCCAGCACGGCGGGATCTCCGGGTTTCCCCGGCGGGATGAAAGCCCCTATGATGCTTTCGGTACCGGGCACAGCAGCACCTCAATCTCCGCAGCCCTGGGAATGGCCGAAGCGCGCTCTCTGAAAGGCGAACAGCATAAGATTATCGCCATTATAGGGGACGGCTCTCTCACCTCAGGCATTGCCTTTGAGGGGTTAAACCACGCAGGGCACCTGAAAAAAGACCTGATTGTCATCCTGAATGACAACGAGATGTCCATCTCCCCCAATGTGGGAGCGCTTTCATCCTATCTTTCACGGCTCATTTCCGGCCAGACCTACAATACCTTCCGGGCAGATGTTAAGGCCATACTGCAGAATATTCCGGGGGTGGGGCAATCCATGTACCGGCTCGCAAAGCATTCCGAGGAGTTCTTTAAAGGCCTGTTTGTGCCGGGACTTATCTTTGAGGAACTCGGGTTTACCTATGTCGGCCCCATCCTTGGCCATCAGATATATCACCTGGTGGATGCTTTTAAAAATATAAAGAAACTGCACGACCCCATACTGGTTCACGTAATTACCACCAAGGGCAAAGGCTACAAACCCGCTGAAACAGACCCGGTCTATTTTCACGGTACCGGGCCATTTGATAAGGAAACCGGCACGCCGGCCAGCACGGGTTCCCCGGCAATTTCCTACACCAAGGTATTTGGCGATACGCTCACCCGCATTGCCCGGGAAGATGACCGGATCGTGGCAATGACCGCCGGCATGACCAGCGGCACCGGGCTTGACCAGTTTGCGCAGGAATTTCCCTCACGCTTCTATGATGTGGGTATTGCAGAACAGCACGCCATAACCTTTGCCGCAGGAATGTGCCTTGAAGGGTATCGCCCGGTTGTTGCCATCTATTCCACATTCCTGCAGAGAGCCTACGATCAGATAGTGCATGACATATGCCTGCAGAACGTGCCGGTAATTTTCATGCTGGACCGGGCCGGGATAGTGGGAGAAGACGGCCCGACCCACCACGGCCTGTTTGATATTTCCTATTTGCGCCATATACCAAACATGGTGCTGATGGCACCAAAAGACGAAAATGAACTGCAGCATATGCTCTATACGGCGCTGCACCTTTCATCGCCGGTCGCCATTCGCTACCCCCGCGGCAACGGGGTGAACGCTGACCTTGACAGCACGCTCAGCATGCTCCCCCTCGGGAAATCAGAGACCCTGAAGCAGGGACATGCAGCAGCCCTGTTTGCCCTCGGCACAACCGTATACCCTGCCCTCAAGGCTGCAGAACAGCTTGAGAAGGAGGGCATTTCCTGTGCCGTCATTAACAGCCGGTTTGTAAAGCCCCTGGATGAAGAAGCACTCTGCGAGTATGCGGAAAAAACCGGCGCCATAGTCACCGTAGAAGAAAATGTCCTGTATGGCGGATTTGGTTCCGCGGTGCTCGAAGCCCTCCAGCGCCATAACCGGTACCAGACCAAAGTGTGCTGCCTGGGCATCCCCGATGTATTTGTCGAGCACGGGCCTCAGGCACTGCTCCGGGGAAAATACGGAATTGATGCAGAGGGAATCTATACAGCGGTGAAGAACACACTAAGCGGAGAATATTCAAGCCTTGTCCAGAAAAGCAAAACAGCACTTGGATAAGCTTCTCGTCATAAAGGGACTTGCTTCTACCCTGCCCCAGGCCCAGGCCCTGATTATGGCCGGCAAAGTTATCGTCGAGGACCACACTGTTGACAAGCCCAAAATATCCATCCCCATAGATGCTTTGATCCGTCTTAAAGATGCTGACCGGCTTTACGTAAGCCGCGGCGGTATCAAACTGCAAACGCCTCTGGATACTTTTAGTATTGACGTTGCGAATAAAATTGTCCTTGATGTTGGTGCTTCAACCGGCGGTTTTACCGATTGTCTGCTGCAGAGAGGAGCACAACTGGTCTATGCCGTAGATGTGGGCTACGGTCAGCTTGCCTGGAAGCTCAGGGAAGACCCCCGGGTGGTAAACCTTGAGAGAAAAAATATCCGCACCATGACGCCCCAGAACATTTCCATCCCCCCTGACCTTGCAGTCATAGACGTATCGTTTAACTCGCTCAAAAAAATATGGCCGCCGGTTATTGCCCTCCTGAAACCGGGCGGCGGGCTGCTGAGCCTTATAAAACCCCAGTTTGAGGTGAGCAGGGAAGCGGTTGAGGAAGGTGGCGTTGTACGGGATATAAAGAAATATCAGGAAGTGATAAAAAACATGGTGGATGAGGCATGCGCTCTATCCCTGCATATTGTGGGTATTATGGAATCCCCGATACGGGGACAGGATGGGAACCGTGAGTTTTTTATGTATGCGGTTAAAAGGACATGAGTTCTGCACGCAGATGAACGCAGCCACTGAAAACACGGAATAACACAGAATCATTCCTCACTTTATAAAGCGAGGGCAGGAAGGATTTTTAAACTCGAAACCCGTAACGCGCAACCCGCAACTTTTTACCCCTTGTGCCTTTTGATTTTGTTCCTTCTGCCCTTTTCCCCTTTCTCTTTTCCCTTTTCACCTTTGCCCATAGTTACTTAGAAAGCCTTGCATTGACTTAATCTATATAATTATCTATAATTGTTGAAATTGAAAGCTATAGATAAAAACCTGATTGTAAATAACGGAGATTAATTATGAAATTAAAGGCAACCATTGAGCTGTGGCAGAAGGGAAAATGGTGTATTGCAAAAATTCCCGAACTCGATTTTATTGCTCAGGGCAGAACTATTGAAGAGGCAAAGAAAAACCTTAATGAAGTAATCAGCATTCAACTGACTGAGATGAAGGATATGGGTACCCTTGAGGATTATATGGCTGAATGCGGTTTTATCATAAAAGGGGATACCATAGAGCCTGAAAATGAAATAATCGGATTTGAAAAACAAATTTTACAGGTCGCCTGATGCCACGGATAGAAAATTAAAGGAACCGTTCCCCTTTAATTCTTAAAGCAAATTTGTTAAGCCTGACCCCAGAGGTAATAAGTGGATAAGGATATGTACTTTGATATTATAGGTGACATTCTCTGGATTGATACAATTGCCTCGGGTCGCAGTATTCGTGATTTGAAAAGGCTGAATCGTGTTTACGGAAAAACAACATGGGGAAAACGAAAGGGAGTTGCTAAAATTAGATTGGCTGATGGCACTATAAAGCTTGCAGAACTTCACTGGTATGAGGGGCATGGGAAGGGAACAAAAGAAATCAAAATCAAAAAATACTTGGAGTAGAAAACAATGAGACACAAATTTCTGCTTTGCGTGGGCAAC
>CAIYCZ010000088.1 GCA_903924805.1 uncultured delta proteobacterium
GCTATGAACGGCTGGCGGCGGTTATGCGCTCCTGCGATGCATACCTTGACCCGTCTGAAAATGAATGCTGCCCCAATGTGGTATTGCAGGCACTTGCCAGCGGGTTGCCGGTGCTCCACAAAAACAGCGGCGGCGTGCCTGAGCTGGTGGGTGATGCGGGAATTGTCATGGCTTCCGATCTCAGCAATTTCCGCGAAGCGCTGGGTCTGATAATTACAGCCAAAGAGAGTTTGGGTACTCAGGCGCGCCGGCGTGCGGTAGAGCTGTTTGCACCACAGGTGATTTTTCCCCGCTATCTCGCTGTGATAGAGAGTGCCCGGAGGAATCCTCTGCCAACCAGGTGTGACTGGCTGCGGGTGGCTATGCAGGGGTACCCGGTTATGTCAAGCCCCTTGTGGCGGTACCCTCTCCAGTTGATAAATAAACTTTTCAGAAATGCAGGGTATAGAAATTATTAAATAGCATGAGAGAAAATAAAAGGCCCTTTATTGCATACCGTCACTTCACCTCTGCTCTTTGGTGCAAATTTGGAATTAATCCTTTCAGAACAATTATCGGGCGCATTAAGGGTGCTGCGCAGCGTAGACTTTACTATATCATAGAACCAAGTGACTGGTCGATCCGACGGGATGGCGAGGCTATTGTCGGTTACATACGTGATTCCCAGCCACAGGTTAAAGCTGCCATAACGACTAACAGCCGCTGGCTCTATAATCAGGTCTTACACTTTGGTTCACTCTGGGCATTTCAGGGTAATAGTAAACAAACCCATTGCAGCAATCGCATGGTAACGACCATCTTTCATGGACACGAGGGGTTAGGGCTCGGAATGAAACAAGCTATAAATAACCTGCTTTCTTCCATCCCGCAGTTAGATTCCATTGTTACTGCCTGTACTATTATGCGGGAGAGGCTGCTCACCTGGGGGGTCCCGGATAGTAAGTTGCATGTCATTCCTATTGGAGCGGATTTAACGATCTTTCGCCCACCTTCAGTTGAGGAGTACCGTTTGCAGCGTCAGAGGTTTGGTATTCCGGCCCATTCAATCTGTATTGGCTCATTTCAAAAGGATGGCGAAGGATGGGAAGAAGGCATTAAGCCCAAGCTAATAAAAGGCCCGGATATCTTCCTCGAAGTGGTACGTCAGCTGTCCCGGAATTATCCGGTCTTTGTTCTGCTCACGGGGCCAGCACGCGGCTATGTAAAACAGCGGTTAGAAGCCGCCCGCATTCCTTACCGGCATGACTACATCAGTGATTTCTCCATGCTGCCGTCCTACTATCATGCTCTTGACCTGTATCTTGTTGCTTCTCGTGAAGAAGGAGGACCCAAAGCGCTGCCTGAAAGCATGGCTACCGGAGTGCCGCTGGTTTCAACCCGCGTGGGTATGGCACCGGACATGATTAAAGACGGCGACAACGGTTTCCTGGTGGAATGCGACGATGTGGATGGTCTGGTGAAGGCGTCTTCACGGCTGATTGAAGACCCGGGATTAAAACAGACTCTCACGAAAAACGCTCTGCAGACCGTACAGGCATATGACTGGGCAGTTATAGCTCAATCCTACTATGAGAAAGTATATGCTCCGCTGCTTCAATAATGAAATAATATCTTACCCTTAAAACAACTATGAGCAGTCATCCTATTTCAGATTCTGAACATCAAAAAAAATACATAAATGCAATCAAAATGGCAAAGGATACGGGATTTGATGCATTTCAAGCATGGTTTAACCATGATAAAGACGCTATCCACGCTACCATAAGAGGCTCCTGGGATTTTGCAGTTCATATACTTACCCCAAAGGTAGTGGAGAACATTAATACACCTGAAGAAAAGGTGGCGTTAGAAATTGGATATGGAGGCGGCAGACTTCTGCATGCTGCATGCAATTATTTTAATGAAGTTATCGGGATTGATATTCACAATGAGCAGGAAACTGTTGCAACGTATCTTCATGCAAAAGGCAAAAATAATTTTAGATTGATCAAAACTTCCGGGAGAACAATTGATGTCGAATCAGAAAGTATAGACTTCGTTTACACATTTATAGTTTTGCAGCATCTTCCATCGTGGGAAGTACTTATAAATTATATTGAAGAAATATACAGAGTACTTAAGCCAAATGGAGTTGCTCAGTTGTACTTTGGCAGGTATTCAAAATTGCGGTTAGCAGATCGCCTTCGCTATTTTTTTCAGGGATATAAGGAAATGCCTGAAGCTCCAGTCAACTATACAAGTCTGGTTATTCGCGACTTAAAGATAAAAAAACTTTTAAAGCATACTGGTTTTACTGTGATTGATAGAGGCTCATCATATAAAGATGTCCCAGACGGGTACCCAAAGATCAGAGGCGGACAGCGGTATATGACTGTACTAAAAAATAATAATTATGTTTATTTAACAAAAGGCTGAGCATTCTGTTGGCTGAATTAGCAAAAATAAACCTTATTCTCTTTTTCAACCCCGGGGTCTCGCTCAAGCTATGGGACAATACGGGAATTCTGGAACGGGAGGTTGCCCTTTACCGCTCGCTCCTGCCGCGCCTCTCTTCCGTAACCTTTGTAACATTTGGTGACGGCAGCGATCTTGCCTATGCAGGGAAGCTCGACGGCATACGGATCGTGTGTAATACATGGAAACTGCCGCAGCACTGGTACACCCGCTTTGTCTATGGATTCTACGCGCTGCCCGGCAGGGGGGTAACGGTGCTCAAGAGTAATCAGGTTAAGGGGGGCATCATTGCGCTGAAAGCTGCACGCTTTTTCGGGAAGAAGTTCATCGCACGCTGCGGGTATCTCCATTCGGAGTTTATGGAATACGAATATGGCATGGATTCAAGGGAAGCTCAGCAGGCACGGGCTCTTGAGCAAAATATTTTTAGCAGTGCGGACAAAATAGTGGTCACAACACCTTCCATGCGGCAGAGCGTTATACAGCGCTACCAGGTTCCTTTCGATCGCGTCCGGGTAATCCCAAACTACGTTGATACGCATCTCTTCAGCCCTTCTGCCGAGAACCCCCAAATGCCTCGGCGCATCTGTTTCATAGGCCGGTTGACCGAACAGAAGAATCTGTTTTCTCTCTTTCATGCAGTCAGGGATCTTGATATTGAACTGGTTATGGTGGGGAGCGGGCCCCTAGCATCCCGGCTGCGTGAAGAAGCACATACACTTAATATGCGGGTGCAATTTCTGGGGAATGTGCCTCATCGCAGACTTCCCGGCATATTGCGCAGCTCAAACCTTTTTATTCTTCCCTCCCTCTATGAGGGTCACCCGAAAGCGCTTCTTGAAGCCATGGCGTGCGGGCTACCGGTAATTGGAACAGAGGTTCCCGGCATCCGGGAGATCATCTGCCATCGTCAAACGGGATTTCTGTGCGGCACTTCATCAGCAGAAATCCGCTCAGCTATCGGAGAAGTATTATCAGATGCTGAGCTTCGTGCGCGTATGGGCCAAAGTGCCCGAACCTTTGTGGTCGATAATTTTTCTCTGGACCGGATTGTGGACATGGAGCTTAAGCTCCTTAAGGAGCTTATAAAAGAATAGCA
>CAIYCZ010000089.1 GCA_903924805.1 uncultured delta proteobacterium
CAAGGCTCAGGTCTCCGATCAATTCCGATGACTGCATCTGTACAGACTGGCCGTTGGTAGCATCATTGTAAGCGCCCTGGATTGTCGGATAATAGGAAGATGTCCCCCCGATGGTCACCGGCTGCGGAGCGCAAGTACATGTATAGATTTGCACATCGTCAATCCACCACCCCCAGCCGCTAAATATGTCATCAGAAGTACCCATCCTGAACCGGAACCTGATATTTTGGCCATTCAGGGATGAGAGGTTAAGGCGGCTTGATCCATAGCCATTACTGCTTCCGATAAAAGCAGGCCTCGCTTGAAGAGTGTTATTATGTCCAATACTGATTATCCCGGAATAACTGTTATTGATGAATAGACTGCCCGCATCCTGCCAGCTAGCCCCTCCATTCATACTATATTCGATAACACCACCGTCATAATCAGGGGCATCAAAATCATAAGCATGGTTAAAATGCAGATACGCATTGGCCGGTATACTGACGCTCGACGCCATAGCCAAATAAGAATCATTGCTATAGTAGCCGTCATCCCCATAAGCATTCCTGGTGCCACTTGTAGCATACGTGCTATACCAGACTGAAGGATCTGAGAGCATCCAGGCGTCATAGCCGCTATTCAGCGTCCCGTGGCTCCAGTTAAGCAGACCGTTCTCAAAATTCTCGTTGAATATATACTGGGGCAGCCCCGTTGAACAGACCGGCGCTTCAACTGCAGGGCAGGCGGAAGGCTGCTGGCTCATCTCAACCGCATCAACAACGTTCTTCACCTGCTGGCAGTCGGCAAGCGTGATACCTGACGTGCCGAGCAAGTTTAAGCAAGCAGTCTGCAGGACATTGTACAGCACCTGGTAATCGCTCGCCTCAGTGAGCAGGTTCGTTTGGGCTTCATAATAAATTTTTGCTGTTTTTGTAATACCGAGACCTGATATGGTTTTACTGTTAAAAGTATCACCGTCTACCATCAGATAGGCGGCTTTGTTTCCAACGCCGCTATTCCAATGCACCCCACCGTTATCTCCGCTTCCACAATAATAATTCGTACTGGAAATCTTATCGGGATCGTCATAGGAAGGTGGATTCTTCATGCTCCTTATGGCGCCACCAGGCAGATTCTCACCCAACAACCAGCGATTGGCCGGGAGCACCGATTCATAGGTCTGCTGAATAAGTTCACCCCATATGTCTGACAAGGACTCATTCATGGCACCAGACTGCATGTAATAAAAGAGGTTGGACTCATGCTCGGTGACTGCATGGGTCATCTCGTGTCCGACGACATCGAGCGCGCTGGCATAGCCCTGACCATATACCATCTGGCTGCCGCTCCAAAATGCATTCGCGTATGGGCAAGGGACCGAAGTATCAGGATCGCAATACCGGACCGTGCTGATCAAAGTCATGCCGGCCCCATCGAGGCTGTCACGATTATGATATGTCCAATAAAAGTCGTAGGTGTAACCTGCATAGGTATATGCCTTGCCAACATCATCATTGGTCACTGTCCCGCCCTCGGTAAGCACCGGACCATATCCCGGCAATCCATATGAAGAAGTATTATTATTGTCGTAAATGGTTCGATTTTTTGCATCTTGTATCTGATTATAATGGAGCAGTATCCTTCCATTCAGAGCGTCAATCAGCACCAGTTCACGAATCGGATTTGCAATTGATGAGGATGAGATTTCTGTCCGCCAGACCAGGGACTCACCATCGACCGCCTTTTTAATCAGGGCCGGGTTGTAGACCCACAGCTCCGGCACCGTGGCAGTCAGCAGGGCGGTTTCTGTTTTAAAATGTTTACTCACCATGCCGATAGCTCTCTGCCGAGCGTCTTCTGCGGAAAGCCGCGGTGATAGTGATTGCACCTGTTTGGATGAAGCCTTGCCGCTGACAGCAACAGCCTGCATTGCACTGTTCACCTGGACAATCAGGTCACCACCGAAGACCGGCACGCCGCCGCGGTGCTGCCGGAAACGCACAAACTGATTGCCGTTTACTCCAAACTTCTGTTTCTTCATCGTCAATTCGAGTGCATGGTCACGGATGCCGAAAAGTTCTCCGTAGCGATCAAAGAAAGACCGGGCAGCATCTTCAGCGTTTCTTGCGCCGGCTGCATATGCATTCTGCGCGCCCTTTTCGGGTTGTTTAAGGCGCAGAAAACTGATA
>CAIYCZ010000090.1 GCA_903924805.1 uncultured delta proteobacterium
GCCTTGTGTGGACAAAGAATGCCAATCTGCCGGGCGGCGCCACAACATGGCAGGGTGCACTTGACTATGTGGCAGGCATGAATGCGGGCACGTATGAAAATTTTGGTTATACTGACTGGCGGCTTCCCAATGTCAACGAGCTGAAAAGCCTGATTGATAACTCCAAATATAATCTCTCGCTGCCGCAGGGCCATCCGTTTACCAATGTGCAGTCTTACTACTACTGGTCGTCTACTACCCATGCAAACTATACGGACTTCGCGTGGGTCGTCTATCTGTACTACGGCTACGTGAGCATCGGCGGTAAGTCCAGCAACGACGTCTACGCGTGGCCGGTACGCACAGGACAAGCTGAGCCTACGCTTATTACGCTTTCTTCTTTCACTGCATCAGCTAAATCAGGAAAGGTAATAATTCAATGGTCAACCGAATCTGAAATCGACAACGCCGGTTTTAATCTCTTCCGCTCTGAAACAGAAAATGGTGACTATATAAAAATAAATAGTGAAATAATTCCCGCCAAGGGTTCATCCACTCAGGGGGCATCATATGAGTTTGTGGATAGTAATGTGCAGAACAGAAAGACCTATTACTACAAACTGGAAGACATTGACCTCAACGGAAACTCAACTTTTCACGGCCCTGTGAGTGTAACGCCGAGAAGGATATATGGAAACAAGTAAAAGGCAAAAAGGTTAAGAGGCGAAGAGGAAAAGAAGAAACAGGCCACAGAATTTCACAGAAATCACAGAAGCTTTAAAATAAAAATCCCTCCCAACCTCCCTTTAAAAAGGGAGGAATAATTCTGTGTTGTTCTGTCCACCCTCCGCAGAAATGCTCCTGCCCTCCGCAATGCTTCTGGAGGCGGGTCGGAGGACGGGTGTGTTCTGTGGCTAAAATTTAAAAGGCAGCGGCAACAAGACGGCTTCTGCCTGTTTTTATTTCACAGAAAACAAAAAGCAGCTATATAAAAGTAACGGTTGTATTGCTTTGTTTCTTATACTATTATAAAAAACATGAAAGGGAAAATTAGTGAGAAGGTTTTGTCAGGGTTATCAGATACAAATATACGATTTGAAGAACTGAGAAACCTGCTCATATCATTTGGCTTTGATGAACGAGTAAAAGGAGACCATCATATTTTCATAAAACAGGGTATCGCAGAAATAATAAATTTGCAGCCCTTGCGTAGTGGAAAAGCAAAAGCATATCAGGTTAAACAAGTTAGAAATATCATAGTAAAGTATCAACTTCATAGAGAGGTATGATATATGTATAAATATGAGGTGATTATTTATTGGAGTGCTCAGGATAAAGCGTTTATAGCGGAAGTTCCGGAATTGCTCGGCTGTATGGCCGATGGTTCAACATATGATGAAGCGACAAAAAACATACAGGTGATTATTGGTGAATGGATTGAAACAGCACGGCAGGCGGGCAGAGAAATCCCCGAACCAAAGGGAAAACTGATGTATGCATAACGTTCCAATCATTGTTTATGCCCAGCACTGCGAATGAAGCATTCTAAAAAGTGAATCGGTTGATCGGGAAATAAGTCGGTAAATCGGTGAATAGGTGAGTCGGAAAAAAGATAAGCAGGCCACAGAATTTCACAGAAGTAACTGAAGTTTTAAAATAAAATCCCACCTGACCTCCCTTTAAAAAGGGAGGAATGATTCTGTGTTGTTCCGTGAAATCAGTGGCTGAAATTTAAAAGGCAGCGGTCTTTTGAGGCTTCTGCCTTTTGTTTTTAAGAAGAAATTATGACAACAGGTGAAGATCGATATTTACAGGTTGAATATTTACCTTGACAAATTATGATAAATTAACTATTTTGTTAGTTTTCAATCTCAAACAATACCTCTCTATACTGCAGAGCATACTTTATTATATACATACGGAGCAATCAATGTACGCGATAGTAAAAACAGGTGGAAAACAATACAAAGTGAGCCCAGGGGACATCCTCAGTGTTGAAAAGATTAAAGGCAGCATCGGTGATACCATAGTGTTCGAAGAAGTCCTCCTGCTCAATGATGATCAAAAGACAGAAGTTGGCCGCCCCCTCCTCGGTAATGCAAAGGTTACCGGAGAAATCATCAAACAGGATAAACTGGCAAAAACGATTATATATAAATCCAGGCGCAGAAAAGGCTATCAGAAGAAAACCGGTCACCGGCAGCCGGTAACCAGGCTTAAAATAAAAGAAATTCAATTCTAAACAGCACTCGTTAGGATCTGGAGGAAAACACTTTGAGAGGATATGAAACCTGCGTAATTATCCACCCGGACATGAGCGAAGAAAATATTGAGGCACTGCTCAATAAACTAGGTGAATCAATTTCAAACTTTAAGGGAACAGCGCTGAAAACTGAGAAGTGGGGAAAGAAAAAGCTACTGTACCCGATAAAAAAGCAGCACCGGGGCAACTACTGTATTCTGAGCTATCTTGGCAACGAACCATTACTGAATGAAATAAATCACATTCTTAAGTTTAATGAAAATGTGTTACGGTTTCAGACCGTGAGGATTGAAAATAGTGCATCTCTTGCATCTCCGGCGCAGCCGCCTGAGCAACAGATAGAAGAGCACACGAGTTCAAACGTTCAGGAATCTGATACACCCGGCGAAGAGTAATACGTACATACATAGCTACCATATATGTCTTCTGCCCCGCTCATGACGAACCGGGGCGGGATTTCTTCAGGAGGTACGATTGAAAAAAGGATTTCAACGGGAAAAAACAGTATATCTGAAGCGCAAAACGTGCCGTTTCTGTGCTGACCAGAATCTCCAGATAGCGTATAAAGATTATTCAATGCTTCGCTACTTTGTCTCCGAACGGGGCAAGATAATTCCACGGCGTATCTCAGGAAACTGCGCGAAACACCAGCGGGAGATAACAAAGGCAATTAAAAGAGCTCGGATAATTTCTATTCTGCCGTTTTCCGCAGGCACCGTTTAACGTATTAATTTGACAGGTGATCATGCTATGAAAGTGATTCTTACCCAGGATGTTACAGGACTTGGCGCTATCGGCGATCTAATCAGCGTTAAGGAGGGGTTCGGGCGGAACTGCCTCATCCCCCAGGGCAAGGCTATGAGCGCAACATCCCAGAATATTAAAACATTAGAGCATCAAAAGAGGCAGATAAAGGAAAAACTCAATAAAGCCAAGCGTGAGGCGGAAAAATTAGCGGAACGGATTGAGAATATATCCTGCACCGTTGCAAAAGCTGCTGGCGAAGAAGATAAGCTGTTTGGCTCTGTCACCAGTATGGATATTGAGGCAAGCATCAAGCTTGAGGGGATTGAAGTTGAGAGAAAGAAAATACTTCTTCCGGAACCGATTAAGGCCTTGGGGATCTATAGCGTTCCCATAAAACTTCATCCAGAGGTAACTGCAAATTTAAAGCTGTGGGTTGTCAAAGAGTAAGATAGTACCATTTCTATTGATTATTTTGCCTCATGCCTCCGGTATTCAGCATGAGGCATGGAAAACACAAGTACCGCAACAGATGCTTTTAAATTTTATTCACCCGGCCCTGGTGGCGGGTAGGTGTACATCAATTTTCTCATGGCGCTGCAGCAATCCCCAAAACTCCCTCCGCAAAGCCTTGAAGCTGAACAATCAGTAATCGGTGCCATACTCATTGAAAATGAGGCCATTCTCAAAGCGATTGAAATTGTACGGCCAGAGGACTTCTATCGCGAGGCTCACCGCCAGATTTTCCAGTCCATGATCGAGCTCTTTGAAAAGAATGAGCCCGCTGACCTTATTACCCTCACCGAGCATCTCCGAAAAAAAAATAAGATTGAAGACATCGGCGGTGCTTCTTATCTGGCGTCTGTATGTGAGCAGATTCCAACCGCTGCCAATGTTGAATATTATGCAAAAATAGTTAAGGAAAAATCCGTTCTGCGGAAACTGATACACGCGGCAACTGAAATTGCAGGCCGCGGGTACACCGACCAGGAAGATATTGAGGAGCTCCTTGATTTTGCAGAAAAGACCATCTTTGACATTACCGAAGACCAGATAAAGCCTTCCGTCTATCCCTTAAAAGAAATATTAAAGACAAGCTTCAAAGCCATTGAAACCCTGTATAATAAAAAAGAACTGATCACCGGCGTGCCAACCGGGTTCACCGAACTCGATCAGTTGACCTCAGGTTTCCAGCCTTCAGACCTTATCATAATAGCCGGCAGGCCCAGTATGGGTAAAACCGCCTTCTGTTTAAACATTGCGCAAAATGCTGCTTCCCAAGCAAAACCGCCCGTACTCATTTTTTCACTGGAAATGTCCAAGGAGCAGCTTTCCCTGAGGATGCTCTGCTCTGAAGCGCGGGTTGACTCTCACAAACTGAGGAGCGGTTTTCTTGCTCAATCGGACTGGGGTAAGCTCACGATGGCGGTGGGCAAGCTCGCAGAATCAAAAATCTTTATTGATGATACACCGGGCATCGGTGTCCTTGAAATGCGGGCAAAGTCCAGACGGCTCAAGGCCGAGCATGACCTGGGAATGATTATTGTCGATTATCTGCAGCTCATGCGGGGCCGCAGCAATGCGGACAACAGAGAGCAGGAGATTTCTGATATATCACGCTCGCTCAAGGCTTTGGCAAAAGAGTTAAAAGTTCCTGTGATAGCACTGTCTCAGTTAAACAGGCGGGTTGAAGACCGTTCAGACAAAAAACCCCAGCTTGCTGACTTACGCGAGTCCGGTGCCATTGAGCAGGATGCAGATGTAATACTGTTTATCTACCGGGACGAGGTTTATAACCCCAATTCTGATGCAAAGGGCACTGCTGATATAATTATCGGGAAACAGCGTAACGGCCCTACCGGAGAGTTACGCCTTACCTTTATTGATCGTTTTACCCGCTTTGAAAATTATTCTTACCGAGACGGGGACACCTGATGTTGCCCGTAGTCCCTTAACCCCTCAAAAAAACTCCTTTTGTTCATTCCCGCCTTTTGAATAAATTCAGAAATTCTTTAAAATAGTTTGCAAATTTCTCCACAAGCCATTGACTTGCAGTCAGATGATACTTATAGTAAGTAAAAAGATTTTAAAACAGCGGGTAGGTTCATCAGAGTTTAAATAGAAATAGGTTTTAAATGTGATGAAAAATAAAAAATCTTACATAAATACGAGAACGAGGAGGTAACATATGGCCAAAGCTGTTGGAATTGATCTTGGTACAACAAATTCGGTAGTAGCGGTAATGGACAATAATGAGCCGGTTGTCATTATAAATGAAGAGGGGAGCAGATTGACTCCTTCCTGTGTAGCATTTACCAAAGACGGTGAAATTTTAGTGGGTCAGGTTGCCAAGCGTCAGTCTATCACCAACCCCGAAAATACTGTTTACTCAATCAAGCGTTTCATGGGACGGCGCTATGATGAGGTATCAGAAGAAATGAAAATGGTTCCCTACAAGGTGCTACCGGGACCTCATGGTGACGCGCGGGTAGAAATCCAGGGAAAACAATATACTCCTCCTGAAATTTCTGCAAAAATTTTACAGAAGCTGAAGAAGGCTGCTGAAGCCTTTCTCGGCACAGAGGTAAAAGATGCCGTCATTACCGTGCCTGCTTATTTTAATGACAGCCAGCGGCAGGCCACCAAAGATGCGGGGACTATTGCCGGATTAAATGTGCAGCGTATTATTAACGAGCCTACAGCGTCTGCACTTGCCTATGGCCTTGACAAAAAGAAGAATGAAACCATTGCGGTCTATGATTTCGGGGGCGGTACGTTTGATATCTCCATTCTGGAGGTGGGAGACAATGTGGTTGAAGTGAAAGCCACTAATGGCGATACCCATCTGGGCGGTGATAATATTGATCAGCGGGTCATTGACTGGCTGATTGCTGAATTCAAAAAAGATCAGGGCATTGATTTAAGCAAAGACAAAATGGCCCTCCAGCGGCTGAAAGAAGCGGCGGAGAAGGCAAAGATAGAGCTTTCTTCAACGCTTGAAACCGAGATTAACCTTCCGTTTATAACCGCTGATGCTTCCGGTCCCAAGCATTTGAGCATAAAACTTTCACGGTCAAAACTTGAGCAGATGATAGATGATATCCTGGAACGGACAAAAGGTCCGTGCTTGCAGGCAATCAAGGACTCTAAACTTAATACTCATGAAATACATGAAGCTGTTCTGGTCGGGGGTTCAACGCGCATACCGAAGGTTCAGGAACTGGTGAAAAATCTGTTCGGCAAAGATCCTCATAAGGGAGTGAATCCTGATGAGGTTGTTGCCCTGGGAGCAGCTGTCCAGGCCGGGGTGCTTTCTGGAGAGGTTAAAGATGTGCTGCTGCTTGACGTAACTCCCCTATCGCTTGGCATCGAAACACTGGGTGGCGTAACAACACGCCTTATCGAGCGCAATACCACTATTCCAACCCGCAAAAGTGAAATTTTTACGACTGCGGCTGATAATCAGCCAAGCGTCGAGATACATGTGCTGCAGGGCGAACGGGATATGGCCCGGGATAACAGGACCCTCGGCAAGTTCCAGCTGAGCGGCATTCCGTCAGCTCCGCGGGGAATTCCCCAGATAGAAGTGGCTTTTGATATTGATGCGAATGGTATTGTTAATGTTTCCGCAAAGGATCTGGGTACTGGCAAAGAACAAAAAATTACCATAACTGCCTCAAGCGGCTTAGCTAAGGATGAGATCGATACTATGGTAAAAGATGCTGAAGCGCATGTTGAGGAGGACAAGCGCAAGCGGGAAGAAATTGAAGTGCGCAACCAGGCAGATTCACTGGTCTATAACACGGAAAAAGTTCTAAATGAAAACAAGGGCAAGCTGTCTGAAGCGGACATCAAGAGTGTTGAAGATGCCATTAAAGATACAAAAGCTGCTATTGAAACAGGTATTATAGCCCAGATACGGGAAAAAATGGAAGCGCTCAACAAGGCCTCGCATAAGCTTGCTGAATCAATGTATCAGAAAGCCTCGGCGAATACCACGCCCCCTCCACCGCCTCCTGGCGGAGGAGCAAAAACCGGCGGTCAGGAAGATGTGGTAGACGCTGAATTCGAAGAAACCAATAAGTAACAGAGTCCTGCAAGTCGTTTCCGCTTGACAAATTGTTAAAGCCAATGGAAAAGGGGAAGAGAATATAAGGTATTTCTCTTCCCCTGTGTTTATGGTAATAGTATAATTATTATAGAGCGACGCACAGATCCTTGATGTACAGGACAGCGCTCAATACTATCAGGTTGTTGAAAAAGTTGTTTTTTCCAGGCTGGTCAAAAACATTCAGATGCAAGGCGCGCAACATCACGAGGAATGAGGCGTACTTCGCAGTACGCTGCAATGACGAGGGATGAGCGCAACGCAGCAGATGGGTGTTTTTCAACAGCCTGCTATGCAGTGATTACATAACCACAGGGGTTTACCTGAACCGCATCAAATAACTATCTGTTGCCAGACGAATGCTCAGCGCACTATTGGGACACGAATTAGATAAACCACTTGCATGGGTCATAAAAAACAGTATCGTGGGACGGATACACCCCACCTCACTGACTATAATCGGGCTCATATTCAATCTCCTTGCCGCAGGGGCTATCATATCCGGGTACTGGAAAACAGCCGCGCTGCTCATACTTACAGCGGGACTCTTTGATATGCTTGACGGAGCCACAGCCATAACCCTCAGAAAAACATCACCGTTTGGCGGGTTCATTGATTCTGTTATTGACCGCTATTCAGATATGTCCCTCCTGATAGCACTTATTATTTATTATGCGCTGTACGGAAATATTTTCATGGTTACCCTGTGTACTATCGCATCACTGGGTACCGTGCTGATCCCATACACCCGGGCTAAAGCTGAAATGTTTATTGACCACTGTAATGTAGGAATTATGGAACGGGCAGAACGGATACTGCTTCTTGCTGCGGGAGCCCTGTTTAATCTCATGGGCATTGCTCTGTGGCTGCTTGCCATTTTCACCCATCTGACCGTTTTTCACAGAATATATTATACCTGGAGAGAAATCCAGAAATTACCCAAAGAAGAACTGCGTCCCTGAGGGATAGTGAAAGGAGTGTTACAGCGGATGGGAAATCAGGTAAAAACAGCACTGCTGCTTACCCTATTGACCTGCTTCATCCTGTGGATTGGCCGTATGTTTGGAGGCAGCAATGGCATGATGTACGCTTTCGTAATTGCACTGGCAATGAACCTCATAAGCTACTGGTTCAGCGATAAAATTGTTCTCAGCATGTATGGCGCTAAGCAGGCAGCAGAGGCTGATGCTCCTGAACTATATGGATTAGTACAGAACCTTGCAGCATCAGCAGGTCTGCCTATGCCACGCATATACATAATTGATTCTGACTCTCCGAATGCATTTGCCACCGGCCGAAACCCCGAGCACGCCGCCATTGCGGTAACATCCGGCCTGATGCGGCTGCTTAACCGGGAAGAGACTGAAGGGGTCCTTGCCCATGAGCTCTCACACATTCATAACCGGGACATCCTTATTGGCACCATTGCAGCCGTCCTTGCCGGGGTTATCATGATTTTGTCTACTATGGTCCGCTGGGCTGCTCTGTTTGGCGGAATGAGCAGGGATGACAGAGATGATGGCGGTGGCGGGTTTGAACTCATTGCGCTGGCAATACTCGCGCCGATAGCTGCCACCGTTATTCAACTTGCCATATCCCGATCGCGAGAATACTTAGCAGATGCAACCGGCGCCCGCTTTACAGGCAACCCGTATGGCCTGGCAAATGCCTTGAAAAAGTTGAGCTTTGCTGCACGGCGCATACCCCTTGCGAGCAATCCTTCAACAGCTCATATGTTTATTGTCAATCCGCTCTCGGGGCGGTCATTCATGACACTGTTCAGCACCCACCCTCCTCTTGAAGAGAGGATAAAAAGGC